>ONFU01000095.1 GCA_900317165.1 uncultured Erysipelotrichaceae bacterium | reverse complement strand
AAGGTTAATTTCAATTAGAGGGGGTTCTTCTTCCTTTTCCTCGATTTCGATTTCCTTCTCCTGTTTTTTGGGGAAGAGCTTATCGAAAAGGGCGTAATAGGTTTCCTTATGGCCTTCTATTTCCATGCCGTTAAGGGAAACCATGGTGATAAGGGGATTGTTTCCTGGAAGAAGGGCGAAACAAAAGCCAATGTCCTCCTTATCGAAAAGAAGGTAGGAACAAGGCTCATCGTTACGGTCGAGGACGTAGGCGAAAAGGCCATAGCGGTCCAAATCGATGATGACGTTCCCTTTAAGGAAAGAGGAACTTTCCTCCATTAAGGAAGGGGCGAAGATGCAATTAGGGGCCAAACGGGCTTTTTTGATATGGGAAAGCCTTTCGATGACCTTCTCTTTTTGGGGGTCATCATGAAAATTGAGGAAAAGGGTGCTTCCCTTCTTGGAAGTTAAGGGACGATAAATTAGGGAAGGGGCTGTCCTATAGGAGGTTTTCCTCTCATCGATGATCTTCGGGGGTTTCTTGCTAGAAAAAGGGACAAAAGAAGGCGTAACGGGGGTTGGTTTTGGCTTATTTTCCTTAATAAGAGGAGAAACGGGGGTGGTTTTCTGAATCTCCTTAGGTTGTTCCTTTTTGGGTTTGACATGAGGTTTTTCGTTAAAGGAACCAAGGTCTTTGATCTTCTTCTTGCTATTTGGGACGAAGGCGGTTTTCGTCACCTCGACTTGGACTTCTTCCTCCTCGGCTTTCTCCTTCTCCTCTTCATAAAGCTTCTTGGATAGGCCAAGGTCCTTGATCTTCTTCTTTTTCGAAGGTTCGAAGGTCTTCTGCACCTCGATTTGAGGTCCCTCTTCCTCAAGTTCCTCTTCCTCTTCTTTTTCTTTGACGCCTCCTAGATTAAGGGGCTTTTTGTTTGTGGAAGGAAGAAAAAGATCCCCGTTAAGAGAAGGGAGGAAGACATCTAAAGGGGTCGGTTCGCCTTCGATTTCCTCGATATAGACGCCTTGATAGAAGGAAACGATGGCCTCGAGATTCTTTTTGTCGATGACCATGCCGTGGCTATTCGCGAATTTATCGACGAGGAGGAAGGAAACGATATTCATGTTCTCATCGATTATGCAGGCGACGAGAAGATAGGATTCCTTTTTGAAAAGATTCCTATTCATTACTTCCATCGGGGATTCCTTATAGGAAAGGGGGTACACGCGTAAGCGATAAGAAGAAAAAAGGGAATTCACGTTATGGAGAAGGTAACGGATTTCCTCGAAGAAGGGCGCGGTGAAAGAATCGCCATCGTTAGCTAAAAGCATCTCTCCTTTGGAGGAGAGTGGCCTATAGACGAATTTTTTGCTTTCATCGATTTTCATTTTGGCGTCCTTCTTATATATAAGGATAAACCTTTTTCTTTCTCTTTTGAGGGTGAGGGGAGCAAATTCAAGGAAAAATGTAATTTCGTTTTCTTTTGTTATTGAAAATAGGGATGAAAAAGCCATGAAAATCAATGTAAATGAATGTAAAAACATATCAAGAAAATGATTTTAGAAGAAATAATAGGCTATTTATCGAATGTTTTTTTGAAAGCGTTTCCAGTAACCGCTTACAGTGTTGAAAGGGTTTTAAGCGGGACTATGATGATGGTGTTCCAAGGGCAGTGAGCTCTTGGGACGAAAGAAGAAAAGGAGGTTGATCCCGATGGAAGAGAATACCTATGAGAATGAGCTCGCCGAAATCGAAACCATCTTTGATGATGATGCGATCGACGCCGAACTCGGTTACCCTGAAGAGCAGGAATATTATCAAGACTAATTACCCTCTTTAGCGTTACCAAAAAAAGATAACACTCGAAAAGAGAAGTCCGCGCTTCCTAGGATGCTCTAGGGCAGCGCGGATTTTTGTTTTATTGCTCCTGTAAGAATTTTTCTTACATGCTAAAATCTTTTCATCCATAGCTGACGAGAGTAGGAGCGTTTGCGTGAAGTGATGCGGGATGGGAGGTTGTCCGCATACGAAGGGGATTTCCCCGCGATAAACGCCCGCCGCCGCTCGTCATTAAGGCGCTGGATCACCTCCCCCATAAAAAGTTAGGAGGTTTGATTATGGGGACTAATACGATTCGTCGACTTGCTTTAGATGGGGTTTTGATGGCCCTCTTCCTCGTTTTGGGGATGGTCAGGGTCAGGGCCGGATTCGTGGAAATCGGATTCGGGACCATCGTCATCACCCTCGCCGCCTTAGCCCTTTCGCCGATTGACGCGCTTCTTATCGGCGGCATCGGGGAATTCATTTCGCAGGTGTTCTTCTCCGGTTATGGGCTAACGCCCACCACTCCTTTATGGGTGCTTCCGGTTGCCTTGAGGGGATTGTTCCTTGGGCTTATCGCTCTTATCTATAAAAGAAAGGGCGACACCATTACCAAACACATCGTTCCTTGTTTCCTCTCGATTATGGGGGTTGCCCTCTTCATCTCGGGATTAGATACCGGAATCCTCTACCTCGATGGGCTAATCATGAATTATCCCGTTTCCTATACGGCCGCGCAGACGATCATCCGCTTTGCGACAAGCCAACTCAATGCGATTATCTGCGGTATCCTTGTAATACCTTTATACAAGGCCGTTATGTTTATGTTGCCAAATGAAGAAATTAAGTCTGGAGGAAAAGAAACGGAAGAGGAATAAACGCGGGTTCTTCGTCGACCCCGTATTCCTTTCTTTGCTAGGCGGAGGGGCTATTTGCCTTCTAACCGCGGCGGTTTTCTTCGCTTTGTTCCAGCTTATTGGCTTCAATAACCGCGAACTCGGTTCGGTTTTCACGACCGCCTATGTCGCGACTTCGGTTCCTGGGTATTTGCTCCTTCTTTTTGCTTTCCTCTATCTTTTCATCCGTAAGGGCCTAGGGTATGAGGCCGCCTTGACTAACGGGTATCGGCCAAAGGCCAAAGGGCGTTGCGAAAAATGTTTCCGTCCCCTTCCTTTAGGCGCGGTTTATTGCCCTAGATGCGGTAAAAAAGCCAAGGAGGACCTCTCAAACGATAGAAAGGCTGAGGTCGTTGATGAGCTCATCATGAAAAAGAGCAACCTCCCCCATTATTCATTTTATCTAAAGAGGGGTCTATATCTCTATCGCCCCTATATATTCGTGATCCTCGCCTTAATCCTTTTCTTCGCCTTTTTGATGTTCATCGACATCAATACGGCGGATGGGATTGACCCAGAGCTTGTCCTTATCATCGTCTTGATCACCCTTCTAGGCGTCCTTATATTCGTTTTCCCTTTGTTCACGAAAAGCCATATCCTCTCCCATTATAAGGAAGCCTCCTACGAGATAAGGCAAAACGGGATCGAGGTGCATGAAGTCTATCTTAAGCGTAAGCATTACGTGACCTTGGAGGTTTTCATTCGTTATGACGAATGCTTTGCCTCTAAAGAAACTGAGGAAGGCTATTTGCTTTTCACCCATATCGGTGGAAGGCGTTACGCGGTGGCCTTGCCGATTAAGGGAATCGCCTTCTCTTCGGTAAGCTTCATCAAGGCCAAGGCGTTTTTGGTAAAAAGGAGGAAGGATTGATGGCGGGAATCGGGAATAGGACATGCCCCCATTGCGGCAGGGTCATCGGAAAAGATGACGAATATTGCCTCCATTGCGGGATCAAATTGGTGGAAGGCGAGGATAGCCTTTCCAAACCCTTGACGGAGAAAATCGACCAAAACGTCCCTTTCTTCCTTAAGGCAAGAATCGGTTTTACCGCGACGAGGAAGGTTATCTTCATCCTCGG
>ONFU01000139.1 GCA_900317165.1 uncultured Erysipelotrichaceae bacterium | reverse complement strand
CTCGACGTAATCATCCGATTCCCTGATACCTGCGGTATCAAGAAGGTGCAAAGGAATACCATTTAAAGAAAGATCACCTTCAACAACATCCCTTGTGGTACCTGGTATATGGGAAACGATTGCCTTATCTTCATTTAGTAAGGCGTTAAGCAACGAACTCTTGCCAACGTTTGGTTCTCCAATAAGAGCAATTTTGATACCGTTTCTTATTATTTTGCCTTGATTGCCTTCTTTTATGAGTTTTTTAAGATCGGATATTTTCTCTTCTATTTGGACTTTGATTTCTTTGAAATTGGTTTCCTCAATATCGGTGTATTCCGGATAATCTATGTTCACTTCAAGCGTGGCCAAAGTCTCATCTATCCAATTTAAGATAGGGAATATTAGTTTACTAGTGTCTCCCTTTAGGGAAAGAAGGGCCAAATTCTTCGATTCCTTCGTAGTCGCGTTAATCATGTCGTTGATCGCTTCGGCTTCGACCAAATTAGAAATGCGTGAGGATCTCTTTAACGATGATCATCGATCCATGTGATGAAATCTCGACCACGTCCTCTCCCGTAAAGGAATTTGGGGCAGGGTAAACGAAGGCAACGACTTCGTCTATGATTTCCTCTTCATGGTACAAATAGCCAACCCATATCTTCTTTTTAGAAAAGTTTTCCGGGTCTTTACGCATGGATTTAGCAACCGCTTCAAAAACGCCGTCGCCCGAAAGACGAATTAGGGCAAGCGCGCTTTTTAATGGGGGTGTAGCTAAAGCGATGATAGGTTCCATGGCAGGTAAATTATACGCGATTCAATCAAGAAAAAACCCTTTGGACTTCATCAATCCAAAGGGGATTAATTAGCGGTCTCCGTCGTAACGGACACAGACGTGACGATTGTTGCCTTCGCCAATGGATTCGGTCCTGACGCCCCTGAAGGAAGAAAGAGCGTTATGAACCACACGTCTTTCGTCCGGAGTCATCGGATCAAGTTCGGCATCAACTCTGGTGCGGCGGACTTCTTTGGCAACCCTGATGGCGATGCGGGTGACTTTTTCGTATTTGTCGGTCTTGTAATCAGCGACATCGAGGAGAACACGATATCTCTTACGGAACTTGTTAGAAACGGCAAGTTTGGTCAATTCGTTGAGGGCCTGTAGCGTTCTTCCGCCCTTTCCGATAAGAATTGGGTTATGATCGGAATCAAGGACGACCTTGATGATTTCGTCTTCGACGATGGAAGAGGTCTCAACGTCAATTCCCATAGGGGTGATGGCGTTTTTGAGGTATTCTTCCGCATAAATCCTCGCGTCTTCGATATCGTAAACGGCGATGGTAGCAGCTTTTTTGAAGAGGGATTTCTTCTCCTCTTTGATTTGATAGACGAGGTGATTTTCAGAAACACCGAGTTCTTCGCAAGCGTTTTTGACAGCTTCTTCAACCGTTTTGGCTGTAAACTCTTTCATATACTATTTTCTCCTTTGCTTTGGTTTTCTAGCTAGCAACGTCTGCATGATAAGGGTTTGAATCATGGAGATAAGACCAGAAATTAACCAATAGACGCCCATAGCGGACGGTAACATAAAGCCCATGATAACCGTGAAGCCAACCATCATGTAGGAAATGAGCCTCATTTGTCTTTGCTGATCGTTAGCGTTAGGATTCACGCTTGTTTTCGCAACTTTCTTGGAGGCCCTCTTTTGAATGATGCGTGGCAAGATGATCGAGAAGATCTGGACCGTAGCCATCAAGATGAAGAGGACAAGGGCCGTCCACCAGCCATTGACGTTCGTATACCACGCTCCACTGACGTTAAAGAGGATGTTGTTGATGTTATCGGATAGACGCATGTTGAAGATTTGGCCTGTGGATAATGCGGCAGAACCTTGTAAACCAGCCCACACGCAGATAAAGACAGGGAATTGGACAATCATGATAAGCATCGATCCAAATGGATGGATACCATTACGGCGATAAAGGGCCATCTGTTCTTGTCCTAGACGCGCTTTTTCGGCTTGGTTGGTATTCGCGTTAGGATATTTGGCTTGAATCTTATCTAATTCAGGTTTTAAAGCCTGCATCTTCTGCTGCGATAAGGTTGAGCGGAATCCGATTCCAAGCAACAAAAGACGAACGATAAGAGTAACAAGAATCAACGCCCAAATCTGACCGAATCCAGTCAAATTGGCATCGAAGGAGAAGGCGAA
>ONFU01000089.1 GCA_900317165.1 uncultured Erysipelotrichaceae bacterium | reverse complement strand
GGGTTTGAAACGCTGCTTAAATACGCGTTTGACGAAAGGCTAAAAAGCGTCCCGAAGATCCTCGAGACGCCTTATGTGAATGGTTTGCCTCCCTATAAGAAAGAGATCGAAATGCTAAGAAACGGGGAATACCAAGAGAACTGGAGGGAAGAGATTTCCTAACCGAGTTTCTCGATTTCCTCGATCAAATCCCCCACGATATGCTCATTATCGGAATTGCGGAGGATCTCACCGTGGGAGAAGATGACCCAACTTCCATTGCCTCCCGCGGCCCCGATATCCGCGTGTCTTGCCTCCCCTGGCCCATTGACGATGCAGCCCATCACCGCGACCGTGATGGGTTTTCTTTTCTCCTCGAGGTAATTTTGGATGGCTTTCGCGGTAGGGATCAAATCAACCGCGGTCCTCCCACAGGTTGGGCAACTGATGAAGGTCGGATAATCCTTATATAAACCTAAGTCATGGAGCAAACGGCAGCAGGCCTTCACTTCCTCTTCGGGGTCATCGGAGAGGGAAATGCGGATGGTGTCGCCGATCCCATCAAGAAGAAGGGGTGAAAGCCCCGCGGAGGAGCGAATTAGCCCAATATCCTTGGGACCGGCTTCGGTTATCCCTAGATGAAGGGGATAAGGGAAGGTGGAAGCGGCTAGACGATAGGCTTCGATCGTTTCCTTGACGTCACTTCCCTTAAGTGAAATGACGATATCGTTGAAATCGTATTTTTCCAAGATGGCAACGTGCTTTTTCGCGCTTTCGACGAGGATCTTGGCCCCGATTACGTCCTTGCCGAAATAGATGGATTTATCGATGGAGCCGGAATTGACCCCAACCCTGATCGGGGCATGATGGGCCTTCGCGGCTTCGATGACCTTCTTTATCTTCCATTCTTCCCCGATATTCCCGGGGTTGATCCTAGTGGCATCGACCCCGGCTTCTAATGCCTCGAGAGCGAATTCATATTGGAAATGGATATCGGCGATTAACGGGATCGAAACCCTTTTCTTGATCTCCTTGAAGGCGCGGGCATCCTCCATATCGAGGACGGATAGCCTCATCAGCTTGGCCCCAAGGGCGGCGCAGCGGTTGATTTGGGCGGAGACCTCTTCAACCTTGCTCGTTTTGATGGAACACATCGACTGGATGATGACTTCCTCCTGACCTCCGAGGGTCAATTCCCCGATTCTAACCTGACGGGTTTTGCGCCTATCGACCATTGCGTCTCTCCTTTTCTATATAAGAAAAAACTTTGTAGATTTTTCCTCCCTATTATGATACATTATGCGGGCAATAGGAGCGTAGTAAGAAAAAATGGCTAAGAACAAAAGGGATCAAGTCATCCTCAAGTGCACCGACTGCGGCAACGAGAACTACCTAACGACTCGCAACAAGAAGCTTCATCCAACCAAGATGGAGATCAAGAAATTCTGCCCGCATTGCCGGAAGATGACCCTTCATAAGGAAAAGAAATAAGGCTTCGGCCTTATTTTTTGTAGGTGAGGTATGGATAATCAGGTCTTGCTCATAAATCACGGAGGATATGACGGGAACGTCTATCTTTTCGGCGTCAAAGGCGGACCCTGCCTTATCATCGATGTCGGTTCCTCACGGTTTGATAAGATCATGGATTTGGTGAGGACTCGCCATAGCAAAATCGAAGGCGTCCTGTTGACCCACAGCCATTTCGACCACATCATGGGCATCGAGCAAATCCCTGACGATATCCCCGTTTTCATGGGAGAAGAGGATATCCCTAGCCTTGAGGACCCCAAATATAACCTTTCCTTCGATCTTCTTGGGGAATCGCTTTCCTTCAAGACCCCAAAAGGGATATACGCGGTCGAAGACGGGGATGAAATAGTCACCGAATCCTTTGCCTTCAAGGTTATTCATACCCCCTTCCATACCGAAGGAAGCGTCTGTTTCCTTTTCCCCAAAGAGAAAATTATGTTCACGGGCGACACCCTTTTTGCTAGAGGGATCGGAAGGACCGATTTAAAAGGCGGGAGGAGTTCCTTAATCGAATCAAGCCTCGAAAAACTAGAAGCCCTCGACCCAACCATCCGTATCTACCCAGGACATTATGGATCAAGCAATCTAGGGGAGGCCCTCCGCTTCGCCAAAATGGTCATCTAGTCAACGATACTAGAAGTAATTATAAAAATAACCAAGTGGCGATTATCTCGATATAATCGTCACTTTTTCGACTATCAGTCAGAAAAAGGGGAAAAATCCTTTAATTCTTTCCTTCCTTTATAGGAAGGGGCAATGTATAATGCTCTCGCTAAAAGGCCCGCGCCATGTTTTCAAATGCGGGTCAAGCCAAAAGGAGTACATTAAGATTTATGATTAACGTAACTGAAGTCCGTCCAGGCAATTACTTCATCGATGAAGGAAACCTCTATCAATGCCTTGATATCCTTCTTAACAAAACGGCCATGAGGAAAATGGTCGCGAAGGTCAAGGTCAAGAACATGCGCACCGGCGCGATCATCGAACTAGCCCGCAACTCCGGCTACCAAGTCGATGACGTCCATGTCGAGAAGAAGGTCATGAATTACCTCTATGACGCAGGCGAAACCCTCGCCTTCATGGATGGCAAGACCTATGAGCAAGTCGAAATCGGCAAACCCCAGCTCACCAACGAGATCCCATATCTTGCGCCAAATGCGGAAGTCACGATCGTCATGTACGAGGATGAGATCCTCGGCGTCGTCCTTCCTTCCAAAGTCGCTCTCGAAGTCATCGAGTGCGAGCCTGGCGTTAGGGGCGATACCGTTTCTAACGGTGGCAGCAAGGATGCCGTCCTCGAAACCGGCATCACGATCCGCGTCCCGCTTTTCATCAACCAAGGCGAGAAGGTCCTCGTTGACACCGCGACCGGCAAATACGACGGGAGAGCCTAATGATGGTTATCCTCTTCGCTTTTGACGGGGCTTGGCTAGGCCTGACGATCGGGGCCCTAATCCTCGGCCTCATCGGTGGTTTCTTCGGAGCCCGTGCCTTCTTCAAGAAGCAGCTCCGCGACCATCCCCCGATAACGGAAGCCCAAATCAGGGCCATGTATGCCTCCATGGGTAAGAAACCCAGTGAAAAACAAGTTCGCGCCACCATGAACGCCCTCAAGCGCGGCGGCGACAACTATTGATTGAAAGGAAAAAAACAGCAATGAAAACATTCGATATCCTCATCGATTCCTGTGGCGAAATGCCACGTGACATGCGCGAAGCATATGGCGTCGACTTCATCCCGATGTATCTTTCCACCGACATCAAGGGTGATATCCACGAATTCCCCGCCCTCATTGATTATGATGGCGAATACGATTTCCATTCCTTCTATGACCTTATGAGGAAGGGCATCCGCATCCGCACCGCGGCCGTCTCCGAAGCCGCCTTCGAGGAATATTTCCGCGAAGCCGTCAAACGTGGACACGACGTCCTCTATCTTGCCTGCTCCAGTGGCCTATCCGTCTCCGTCGAGCTCGCCAAGAAAGTCGCGGCCAAATTGAACGCCGAAAACCCCGAGTGGCATGGCTATTGCCTTGATACCCTCATCTCCGGTTTCCCAATCGCCGACATGGCGATTAAGGCCGATGCCATGAGGAAAGAAGGCAAAGACGTGAACGAAGTCGGCGAATATCTCGATTCCATCAAGCTGAAATACAACCAATTCGCGACCGTCGAGACCCTTACCTACCTCAAGAACGCCGGTAGGGTCACCGCCTCCAAGGCCTTCTTCGGCAACCTCTTCCACGTCAAGCCGATCATCATCTCCGACGTGAAGGGCCATAACGTCGCGACCGTCTCCGAGAAAGGCCGCCGCGCCTCACTCCAAAAGATCGTCGACCTCACCGTCGAAGCCGCCGAAAACATCGAAGAACAGACCATTTATATCTCCCATGGTGACGATGAAGCCGCGGCCAATTTCGTCAAGGAAGCGCTCCTCAAAGTCGCTAAGCCGAAAGATATCCGCGTCGATAAGTGCGGCCCGATCATCGGTGCCTCCTCCGGCCCAGGCCTCGTCATCTGCTATTGCTTTGGTAAGGAAGTAACCTTCGCGGGCGAATAAGCCCATAGACAAGGGATTAACGCCCTTGCCTTTTCATTCGCTAGTATCAAAAAGGAATACTTATTATGAAAGTTTTGGATGCAAGTTCGTTCCGAGAGATGGTGTTAAACGGTTTCCGTGACATCAAATCGAAGTACCAGCACATCAACGATTTAAACGTCTTCCCGGTCCC
>ONFU01000088.1 GCA_900317165.1 uncultured Erysipelotrichaceae bacterium | reverse complement strand
AACTCAATATCGATTTCATCCCAAGCATAACGACCGCCGTTATAAGTAAAAATCGACTGCACGGTCCCGCTCTTTTTGAAAGGTTTCATCCTTCCACCGAAATAACCATAGAGGAAGCCTTGCCTTGTGCGAATCTCCGCTCCATAGTTTTTTCCGTCTTCATCATCATGAAGGGACATCTCGGCCATCCCATTATTTATGGATAGACTTTTCCTAGACCAATAGGAAAGGAAATTGCCGCTGTTGGCATAACCGTTTGATGGGTCATAAAGCGTTCCGTTCTCGTTTTTGTCATTAAAGGTTATGTATTCTTCTCCCTTAAATCTATCTTCGGAAGAAAAATAGTCGCTAGGAAAACCCCTTCCACCATTTGCACAAGATAGAAGGAGCGGAAGAAGCATTAAAAGAAGAACCTTTTTCTTCATGTCCTTTATTGTAATTGGAAAAGAGTTTTTTGCTATGGTCTATTCCTATCTTTAAGAAAAATGGACGAATTATGCGATGCGCTTATGGACAACGATCATCATCGTTTCAGGACGAATGGTGATCTTTTCCTTCTTGTTGATGTTCTTATTAAGGAAATAAACATCCTTGAAATCGATTGATATATCCTCGGGGGCGTCTGATAGGGTCAAGGCATTTCCGATATTGCTGATAACCTTCGTGGTCGCGTTGATGGCCCCACTAACGGCTCCGCTAACCATATCGACGATTCCTTCTTTCTTGCTTTCGCCGATAAAGCCAATCGGAAGGTATTCGCCCTTGCTCGAACGATACATGGCCTCAATGAAATCGCCTCTAGAGGAGAATTCAACCGGCTTGGAGAAATCGAGGAGTTCCTGCCCTTGACGGATTTCAAAGGCGATAGGCCCAGAGGAATCTTCGCTTAGGAGATCCTCATAAAGCTTATGGGAATCCGCGTGGCAAAGGAGCTGAGTCATATAGACCGCGACCATTTGGTTGGCGATGATGATGCCAGTGATATTCAAGCTTTCCAAGGAGAAGCGGTTGGATTGGTCGAATATCTCCGCGAAGACCTCGACATCGGCCTTAAGGGCTCCGTTAGCCTTGATTTTGATAAGCGAGAGGAAGACGTTCGCGTCGGTATTCTCTTCGCTAGCATTGTCGTCGCTAAGGATGAGGATTTTCTTTTTGCCTTTTGTCTTAGACAAATCTTCGACGAGGGCATCGATATCCGCATCGATTGGCAAAACCTTAAGGTTAACTTTTCCTTCACCTAAATCGTTATGTCTAATAACGGCTTCCTTGATGGCTTCCGAACGATCGTTTTCCCCAATGACATAAAGGGAGAATGAACTCTTGGAAATATGCTTTTTATAAGGGGCCTCCACGTTTCTTTTTCTCTTGAAGAGGCTTCTACGGATATCGAGTTCTCTTTCCGCGTTGACGAAGAGGAATTCCTTCTTGCCATCTCCTTGATAACGGAAGGCCGGTAAGCAATGGGAGTATTCGCTTAAAGCTTCCTCGACGGAGGTATCTTTATCCAAGGCATAGAAGCTTCCGTTACGGAAGGAAAGGAGAGAGTAATAGAGGTCAGGATAGTTCGGGTTGATAGCGGTTTTCGCTAACACGTGTCCAACGATTGCGTTATGGGAGAAGATGGAGATATGGGCGTTTTGCAAATCGGAGGAAGCCGCCATGAGGTCATGGATGTTCTTGGTGACGCCTTGGTCATCGGTTTCGATAACGATGTTCGCTTCTTTGGTGATCGCGATGACGCTCATAAGGATTTTGAAGGAAAGGGAATCGCTTTGCTTGTTGGAATTTAGCCAAGATGAAGCGCCAAGGATTGCGATAGCCTCCGCCTTATCGACATTGATTTCCTTCAAAGCCTTTCTACTCGCGGGATTTCCGTTTTTTACGAAGATACGTAGGTGTTTTTTGCTTGTTCCGGTCTCAAGGAAAAGGTCATCGATCTCCTCTTGAATTTCCTCGCGGTTCTCGCTTGAAAGGATGACGATCGCTTTATGGCCGCGCATAAAGGAGAGCTCTCTGACTAGACTTGCTCCAACCGCGGACCAACCGAGGATGATGTAATGGTGTTTGACTTTGATTTTTCCGACGTTTTCGATCCTATGGCGGAACATGCCTTGGAGGATAGAAGTAGCTAAACCGATCAAGGCGCCGGTGAAGGTGATCATCTGTAAAACCGAGAGGATGATCTTCATGATGACGACGGATATCGGGGCCTGGTTATAAATGCCTCCGTTATTCATCGTGAAGACGGCGCAATATTCAAGGTTCTTCAAATAGGAATCGATGTTGATACCCATCGTTATGCCTTCGTTAGTGACCCCATCCATCAAATAGGTCATCACCAAAGCGGCTAAAGCGATAAGGATGATGTTATAGATGATCAAGACATTGAAGATGACAAAATAGGGATGGGAATAATAGAAGAGTTTGAATCTATTGGGTTGGCCTTTTCTAAACATGTTTATTCTCCTTTGCTTTCGCTTCCTTGTTCATTCGTTTCGGGGATTGCTTCCTCTTGGACGGGAACGTCTGGATTCGCTGTCTCCAATACAGGTTCAGGGTTTGGGACGCCTTTCCTTAAGATGGTCTTAACTAGGTAAAAACCAAATAAGGCAACCGAAAGACTCGCCCCAACGATGACAGCGACGTTATAGGGGATAAAGGCCCCTAAGGCTAGACGAGGCTCCGCTAGGATATAGGTGATTACAACCGCGGTCATGAAGGTCGCGGGAATCGCGGTGAAAAGCGAATAGAATTTATGCTTATTGGTCATATACAAGAATCCCGTACATACCCATAAGCAGACGGCGGCGAGGACCTGGTTCGACCAAGCGAACCATCGCCAGAGAATAAGGAAATTGTCGTGGTTCATGAAATTCCAGATGCTGATGCCTACCACAAAAGCAAAAAGCGGCAATGTTAAGATGATGCGGTTACGGATTTTCTTCTGATCGAAGTGAATCGATTCCCCAACGATTAACCTACAACTTCGCAAAGCGGTATCTCCGCTTGTTATTGGACAAATGACGACGCCAACAATCGCAAGGACGGTCCCAACCGGTCCCAATACTCCTCTAGCTATGTCGTTGACGGTGGATGAATCACCACCAACTTTATTAAGAACGGCCCAGCTTTCAGAATCGCCGACGCGGAAGAAAGCCATGGCCGCGGCAGCCCAAATCAAAGCGATGATTCCTTCCGCGACCATCGCGCCATAGAAGACCTGACGCCCTTCCTTTTCGCTTTTGATGCATTTGGCGATCATCGGAGACTGGGTCGCGTGAAATCCGCTGACGGCACCGCAGGCGACGGTCGTCATCATGAATGGCCACCACGGCAAAGAGCCGTTAGCCTTCGAGAAGTCGCGGATGTTGCCAATTAGTTCTAACATTGGGTATTTGTCAGATTGAACCATGACGCCGATTATGACCGCTAAGGCCATGACGATGAGAATAACGCCGAAAACCGGATAAAGCTTGCCGATGACTTTATCGATAGGAACGATGGTGCTAATAAAATAATAAGCAAGGATGATTACCATCCAAATCCAGGCATGAACGTTGCCTTCCGTCAAGGTTTGCAACAAAACGGATGGGGAGACGACGAAAACGGCGGTAACAAGAATTAGAAGAGCAACGGAGAACACCCTCATGATGATCTCGACTACCTTCCCGGTATATTTCCCGGCGAGTTTAACAATAGAGTCGCCGTTGTTCCTCGAGGAAATCATTCCCGAGAAATAATCGTGGACGGCTCCACCCAAAATGCAGCCAAGGACTATCCAAATGAAGACGATTGGACCGAACAGGGCACCGCTGATAGCCCCAAATATTGGACCCGTGCCTGCGATATTCAAAAGTTCGATTAAGAAAGCCTTCCATTTTGGAAGAGGGGTAATGTCAACTCCATCTGGATTGGCGATTGCGGGTGTTTTGCGATTATCGATAGCGAAAACCTTTTCACTGACACGGCTATAGACAAGATATCCGCCAATCAATAAAGCAAGCGCGATAAAGAATGTTACCATAGGACGATTATACTCCCTACAAGCGTTTTGAGATTAGCAAAACTATGTTTTGGTTAGATTAATTCGATTTCCTTTTACGGATGATGACCGCCGCGCCGATACCAATGCAAGCTGCGATGACGATAGGCATGACAACAAAGGCGGCGTTGTCATCGATTTCGTTGATTTCCTTGAAGGAATTGGCTGGAGTCATGTCGATCTTGCCGTAGCCTATACGGCCAAGGAAATCGACCATATAAGGATCGGAATC
>ONFU01000006.1 GCA_900317165.1 uncultured Erysipelotrichaceae bacterium | reverse complement strand
GCCAATATCAGAATCAGCCACTTCAATTCCATTTTCGATGAAGCCAACCAAATCACCCATGCGAATCTATTGATTCATCTTCCTGGCAAAAGGTTATTCCTTTCCTATAGAGGGACCGATGAAACGCTTCTATCATGGAAGGAAGACGCGAACATGGCCACTACCGAGGTCGTCCCTTCTGAGGAAATCGCGGCTAAAACCCTAGATAAGCTAATGGACGATTATCCCCAACACAGTTTTTATGTGGGAGGCCATTCCAAAGGAGGCATCCTTGCGGTTTTCGCCGCAAGTTCCGTAAGCGAGGAAAAGCAAAAGCGAATCCGTTATGTCATGGATTGCGATTGCCCGGGCTTCAAGGGTTCATTGATAAGCATGGGAGGTTATGAACGCATCCTTCCTAAAGTTCACACATTCATCCCCGAATATTCCATCGTCGGTTTGGTATTCAGAAAGAAACAGCCGATCACGGTCATCAAATCCTCCAGCAAAGGACCATTGTCCCATTATCACTTCACCTGGGACATTGAATACGACCATTTGGTCCACACCATGGAATATGCGAGCGGAACCGAACTCGATAAGGGTCATTTGAACGAGATGATGTCACGTTTAACCGATGCCCAATTAAGGAATTATATGGACACCATATATCAATTATTGAAAGGCGACGATGACAATTTGACCCTTTCCGACGCCTTCTCTCCGAAGAACTTCTTTCCCTTCATGGCGAGGTTTGGGAAGCTCTCCGCGAGCGAAAGGAAGAACATCCGCATTGTCAGCGGAATCCTTCTCGACGTCATGATTCGTTATAAACCCAAGAAGGCCGTTAAGAAGCAATGAGAATACTTTTGGCAAGCAACAATCTTGGGAAGGTCAAGGAATACCTCGATATCCTTTCCCCTAAGGGAATCGAGATTTTGACCATGAAGGATTTAGGAATCGAAATTGACGTTGAAGAAAACGGGAAAACATACGAGGAGAATGCCTTCATTAAGGCAAAAGCGTTGAGACCGTACACCGATTTACCCATCATCGCGGATGATTCCGGACTTGAGGTTTTGGAATTGGATCGTTTCCCAGGATTATTCACCGCGAGGTTTGCCAGTTCACTTGGAGGATATCCAAATGCCTTCGATGAGCTAAACAAAAGGTTAGAAGGAAAGAAGAAAGACGCAAGATTCGTTTGCCATATCGCCTACCTCCCCGAAAAATCGGAGGAAGCTCATTTCTTTGAAGGCATATGCGAAGGGTTTATTTTGGATAAAGCCGTTGGGGAGAATGGGTTTGGCTATGATCCCATCTTCTTTAGCAAGGAACTGAATAAACCCTTTGGAACTTTGGACGAGGAAATCAAGAACCGTTATTCCCATAGGGGTAAGGCCGCGTCCAAATTGTTGGACTTCCTTTCAAAGGGTCTATAATCTACCTAGAGGTAAACCTTTATGAACAAAGACAAACCACTTTCCAAAGCCCGTTTTTGGCTATTGCTCCTTCTTCTTGGGTTTGCAGGGCAATTAGCATGGGCCGTAGAAAACCAATACATCAACCTTTGGGTCTTCTCCCAATCCCATAACGCCGCGCATATCACTTGGATGACCGCGGCTAGCTCAATCGTGGCGACCGTTACGACTTTTCTTATCGGCGCTTTGTCCGATAGATTAGGCAAAAGGCGTATTTTCATTTCCCTAGGTTATACCATTTGGGGCGTCTTCGTCTTTGGCTTCGCCATCATGAGTCTAAGCAATATGTTGACCCTCTCTAACGGGGACATGGCCTTGGCCTTGATTCTTGTTGGGGTCTTCAATTGCATCATCGATTGCCTTATGACCTTCTTCGGATCTAGTGCGAACGATGCCTGTTTCAACGCTTGGGTAACCGATAATACAGATGAGCACACGAGGCCGCTCGTGGAAAGCGTCCTCTCGGTTTTGCCTCTTATCGCGACAGCCTTGATGGTCGTCCTCGGGGGAAGCCTTGCCCTAGGCGGTAACCCCGCGGAAGGACAAAGCTATGCGGATTTCGCTAAGGAAGTCCAAAACCTCTGGCTCATTTTCTTCCTAATAGTCGGGGTCATCACAAGCATTGTCGGAATAATCTGCTTCATCTTCCTTCCAAAGGACAAAATTGTCCCCAATAGGAACGGCAATTATTTCAAAACTTTGATACACGGGTTCCTTCCTTCTTCAATTAAAGGCAATCCAGATTTCTATATCGCCTTACTCGCTTTCCTCTTCTTCAATATCGGCGTCGATGCCTTCATGCCCTATTATTTGGTCTATTTCACCAATACCCTAGCCCTCGGGAATTTCTATCCTGCCATGGCCATAATCCTAGGGGTCAGTTCCTTGGTAACCGTAGCCTTAGGGGCCTTCATGGATAAGATTGGTAAGTTGAAATTGCTGATTCCTGGGGTCGTGATGATGGCTAGCGGCGCGTTGTTGCTTTTCTTCTCGGGTGCCGCCTGGTGGCCAGCCGTTTTAAGCGCGACCCTCATGATGAGCGGTTATCTTATCGGAACGGCGGTTTTGGGAGCCACGGTTAGGGATGAGACAAAGGAAAACGAGGTCGGTTCCGCCCAAGGAGTCAGGATGGTTTTCGCCGTCCTTATCCCAATGCTAGTCGGAAGCAATATCGCCTTAGCGGTCTTCACTGATAGAAGGGTCGATGAAACCGGCAGCGTCCTATATCCCGATAGGAACATGTTCATCGTCACTTCAATCGCGGCCGCTTTATCCTTAATCCCCTCCATTTTCTTAATCTTGCGCAAAATGAGGAAAAAGGGTCAAAAAGAACCTATTGAAAGCGTTGAAGAAAAGAGCGAAGAATAGCATCTATTGCTATTGTTTTGAAAATAGTCCACTTGTTATCGAGAGTTTTTCCTTATTTTATAAGAAAAATCCCATTATTGCCGATTACCCTTTGTAAGGGTATACTCTCTCTCGGACACGGAGATTACCCTAAATGAAAAGAACTAAAACATTAATTGGACTCGTTGCGACCGTCGCGATGATCGTAGCGATATTCACCCTATTTGCATCTGCTTTCGGCGGAGTCAAGGATTATCCATCCTCCCGCGGTTCAGCCTTCCAGGTCATGTTTGGCTACCAAGGCTATGACGCGGTTCCAGGACTTATCGCGGCCTTCGTCCTTCTCGTTGTTTCCGCGGTTATCCTTCTAATTGGCACATTCCTTCCTTCCAAAGCCGGAATGATCGGACTCGGACTTGGCGCGGTTGTTGGAATCGTCGGAGCGGTCCTTCTCTTCTTCGGACCTCAGATGTTCCTTGGCGTTGCCAATGCCGGAGCTCCACTTGTTGAAGAGAACCCAACCCTTGGCGTTGGCTTAATCCTCCCGGCTATCTTCGGAATCGTCGGCGGTCTATTCGGACTTCTCGGCGCCCGTAACGCCATGAAGGAATAAGATTCCTAATCGAAATCAAAACCGCTTCGGCGGTTTTTCTTTTTCTAAAAAAGGCCTTGGTTATTTCCAAGACCTATTTGCCAAGATTGTTGATGATGTATTCCCTGACGTTTGCGTAATCTATATTTAATGCGTGCGCGATAGAGCCATAGATCAAGGGCTCTGCATGGGAGACGAATTGGCCGTCCATGGAATTGAGGTGGCCATCCCTCTTCTTTCTTTGCATGGCTCCTTCTAACAAGGGGGCGAGGGTGACGATTGATCCTGAGCCCAGCGATTCCTCGTAAAGGGTTTTCCTTTTCTTGGAATCAACCACGTAATGGTTTTCATCGGGATTTGGCCAATCCCTAACGATTACCCCTGCTTCTTCCTTGGTCAAAGGAAGCGAAAGGCTAATCGCGTTGCCTAAAGGGACATGAAGGATATTCCCCTTATCATCGCCATATAAAGGGGCGAGGACATAGTAAAGATTCCCGGAATCATCTCCAGGGAAGGGAGCGATATCGTCAACGCGACAAATACCGACCCTTTTGTGAAACACATAGGAATCTTTTTTGAATATCATTATGTGGACCTCGTAGGAAGATACACTCCCTAACCTTTATTATTCTACACCCCTTTGAAAACAGAATCAACGGGGTCGTTTTCATTAAATTATTGTCAATAGAAAATGAAGTTTTTCCGAATTAACCGCAAGATAATTGTATATTATCAATAAGATAATGTAGCGTTTTTTGTATAATCAAAATGCGGTAAAACCAATACCGTTTATCGAAAAAACAAGAAACGGGGGTTATTTTTTGTATTCCCTAACAGCGTTAAGAATGGCTTTTTCCAGTTCTTCCATTCCTTCTCCGGTTTTCGCGGAAACGGGATAGAAAGAAGCTTCTTTATTAAGCTTGAGGATGTGGCCTTTGACCTTTTCTAAGTCAAAATCAAAATAGGGGGCAACATCCATTTTAGTAAAGACAAAGACTTCACCGACTTTGAACATCAAAGGATATTTCAAAGGTTTATCGTCTCCTTCTGGGACGGAGAGAAGGACGAGGTTCATGCTAGCGCCCGTATCAAATTCCGCGGGGCAGACAAGATTTCCGATATTTTCCAAAATCACAAGATCAAGCTCGCCGAGCCCAAATTCGGTGATTGCCTCATCGACCATTTTGGCATCGAGGTGGCATTCACCCGAGGTATGCAACTGCATCGCTTTGACGCCTGTCTTTTCTTTTATCGTTTCAGTATCGACGACGGCGTCCATATCTGCTTCGATTACGCCAACCCGAAGGTTCTTTTTAAGCTCGTTGATCAAAGAAACCAAGAGCGTAGTTTTTCCAGCCCCTGGAGAGGACATCAAATTGATGAGGAAGACTCCATTCTCCTTTAATTTCGCGCGAACCTTCTCGGCACGGGCGTCGTTATTGGCGAGAACGCTTTGTTTGACTTTTATGACGCGGATATTACTTTCCATTTTTCGAACCTCTTCTATCTAACCATATTTTACCATAAAGATAGACGTCATTCCTTTAAAAGAAAATAAAGTGGGCATGCATGAGTTTTTCAAAGTGACTATACAGTTTATAACCTATTTTCCTCAATTCTACTGTTGAGAAAACAGATCACAAAAAGTCCCGAATGCTTCTAATGAAATGGCAATTCTACGATTTGGAGAATTGCAATTCTTTATATTGGAAACACGCAGGAGAGTGCCCTCCCGCGCATAAAGGCGCTTAATATGGCCGGTCAAGGACCTAGTATGAAAAACGAAGTGAGTGAGAAAAACAATTCAAACAAGCGTCTCCGCAGAATCGGCATCTACGGCGGCGTCGGTTTTGGCGTTGTCCTCGCCGGGGTCATAACCGGGATCGTCCTCGCCAAAGTAGTTAGGCCTGACCAAACCCAATACCTTGTCGATGAGGTAACAGTCGATATGAAGTCGGTGATCGCTTCCTATAACAAAGCGAAAGCCAGTGGGAACTACCTCTCCCTCAAACCGGACGAAGCAGTCAATGCCGCTTACTACTTGTTCGAGCAACTGGAAAACACCTATACGGTAGGGATCGGCGGATCGGTTGCTGACCTAGGACACGTAAAGATACGCATCGAATCGCGAACCATAAAAGAGGGCGACCGCTTCTTCGAGGAAAGCAACTCCCTTGGGCTTGTGAACCTCTACGATAGGATGTTCCAAGAAGGCGAAACAACTGACACCTATTGGGGAGATAACCCAAATTATGCATCTCACGAGAAGAAAACCTATTCCAACGCGGAATACAAAGAGATGATGGGAAGAAACGTCTCCAATGGACTCATCTACATCGTGGCCCCGGGAACTCTCCTTGAAGGCGACCCGCTTTCAGGGGAAGGGCCGACCTCCTTCACCAAAAACGAAGGCGGGGGGTACAAGGTGGAAATCGAGTTAGACCCAAAGAAAGGGGTCCTCAATTACCAAAAGCAGATGCAGACGATATCGAGCCTCAAGTATCCACCACCATTCGAATATTGTCACCTAACGTTCTATCTGGATGACGAATTGCTGCCGAAGCGATTCGTGACCCATGAAAGATATACAGCCACAACAGGAGCGGGATTCGGAAGCCCGGCCACCCAAAGCCTCGTAACCGAATACCACTTGGGAACGCCAGATTACGGATTCCCCTCTCCGGATTCGACCCTCCCGGCCTATCCGGAAACCCTATAACAGGACTTAAGGAGTTAAAACCATGAATAAGAAACTTAAGACAGCAACGACGATTGGGGCCTTTGGCCTAGTCTTCGCCGCCTCCGCGGCCACGGCCTTCTTCGTCATCCCCCAAAATGTCACGGTCATTGACCTTCGCGACCATTCGACACCGTCCCAGCCAACACTTACCTTCCGCGAGAAATTCGTCAACAACCTCGCAGAAGGGGCGACCGCGGGTCTCCATGTCGAGATCAACGACCTCAAATTCGACCATTATTACACCGGCGAAAACGCCAAAGAGGGCCATAACACGATCACGGTCGATCCAGAAAACCCGGCGACCCTTGATTTCGCTCTCGAAGAGCTTAACCTCCACGGCGTCAACTTCGCCCTCACCGCTCCCGTCATCTATTCCAATAACGGGACCGATGCCAAGTATCGCGATATCCACGCCTCATTAGTTAACGACAATCTCTATCTCAATCTTGCCGATAGGGGCAATGCGGATAGCGTTGGCGGGGAAAGAAGCGAAGGCGGAAGCTGGGACTTCAAATACAAGATCTCAACCGCCGCTTACGAAACAGAGATCGACGGGAACAGCGAAGACCCGACGACCCGCGGTACCTATCAATACGAATACGGTAAATTGGACTGGCTTATCGCCGATATCCTCGAGATCCTTTCCGATGGAGGTATCTCCGTCTCCTTCGAGGGATGGCTTGATAAGTTAACCGGAAGCGTCTCCGTTGAGGAAGAGGAAGAAGAGGAATCCACTTCTTCCATCGATACCGATGAGATTCTCACTTCCCTTAACGAGATGGTCAATATCGGCGGTGAGGATAACACCGCTTACTTCATTTGGAACCTTAAGCTTGGCGACAAATCCATCAAACTCGGTCTTGGCGGTAACGAAAACGCCGTCCTTAACCATGTCGATTTGCCAGCTAAGTTCGACGAGAACGGACATCCCCTTGAGAATCCGGTTTGGCATATCCAAGACGGCATGGACCTCTCCCTTTCCGCGGATATCGGCGGAAAACTCGTCAACAACGGCGAGGACATCGACTGGGCTAGCACCATCTATGGCAATCCGGAAGAATACCGCGATCTCGCCGATTCGGCCGCTTTGTTCCGCAACATCGCCAAAGTCGTCGCCAAACCCGAAATCGGTTTGACCGCCGATTTAGAAATTGGCCATCGAAAGGAAGCCAAGGAAGGCTCCCGCACCGTCATGAAAAAATCCTCCGTCGACGAAGCGGCACTCCTTCATCTTGACGCCAACATCGATGCTTTCAAAGTCGATGAGGAAGGCAATAAAAAACGCGCCCTCGAGGGAATCGATGCCAACATCACCATCGATAAGAAACGTGAAGAAGGCGAAGAATTCAAAGGACACCGCATCGGAGTCGCTTATCTTGAAGAGGAAAACGGCTACCAGGGATACCTCAACGTCAACGACGTCCTCAAAGCCAAAACCAGCAAGACCTACCTCGATGAGTTCTACACCAACGTCTTGAAGGACGCTTTCAGCGGTTCCTCCGAGGAGAAGATGGACCTTTCCTCCATCACCAAACTTCTTGGAAGCCTTGGCGATGAAATCGATAGGATTATGAATTCCTCCCTCGTTAAGGGAATCGAAGACGGGACCTTCGTCTCCGTCCTCGACGTCGTCTCCTTGATCAAGGGCGAAGATAACCTCATCACCATTGAGCTTAGCCTTGCTCCTTTAGGATTATCAGGTAACGTTATCCTCAAGGTTTCCGGAAGAAACGACTCCTCCTTGCTTAGCATCACCTTGAAGGACATCGAGCTCGCTTCCATCTCCCTTAACGGCGAGATTAAGACCAGCGAATTCGAAACCCCAAAAGAACCCGAATACGGTTCCGACAAAGAATACGAATCCCTTTCCCACCTCAAAGGTTTGGGTGGCCAAATCAAAGCCATCGCGGACGATAAATCCTTCAAGGCTTCGCTTAACGGCAACCTCTATAAGGAAAACGGCGTCGACCACTCCCTTGAAATCGGTGGCGGACTCGCCTTCGATTTCGCCAAAGAAGGCGAAGGCGAAGTTACCACCAAAGAAGGCAAGGTCGATCTTACCCTCACCCATTTCGCGGACACCTATGTCCAAGACCATAACATCAAGCTTGGCTTGCAGGATGATATGAAGAAGATCGGCTTCTCCTACGATTCCTTGTCCAAGTCCGGAAAAGCGACCGTTTCCCAAGAATCCGAAAAGGGAATTGAAGGCTTAATCGACCTCAATGCCGCGAAGGAAATCTTCAGCGAGGACAATGGCTTTAGCCTTGATTTCCTCCTCGATTTCGTCAGGGGCGACGATAGGTTCTCCCGTCTTGGCGCCTCCATCATGGGCGAAGCGAGCAGCTCCTTGCTTAGCGATATCCTCGATGGCCGCTACTTCGATTTGCTGACTTATCGCGGAATCCTCGAAGACGTTAGCCTTGGCGAACAGACCAAAGTCACCATCAGCGGGGACGCTCTTGGCCTTGATGGCATCAAGATCGACCTCGTCCTCTCCTATGATTCCGAACAGACCTATGGCGGAGACGAAGAAGGTAACGGAGCCGAAAAAGGCCTTTCCGACCTTAAGGTCCTCGTCAAGAAGGATAACGTCAACAAATTCGATTTGACGATCTCCGACATCGATACCTTAGGCGAAGCCTCCGCGGAAGCCTTCTCTTCCTTCGAAGGATTCACCGACTTCACCCCTCTTGCCTCGATGGGCAACGAGCTCCTCAACACCCTCACGATGGGCGTGGTCGAGAATAACGATGGCAACCTCGCGGGCGTCTCCTATTATGGACTTGAAGGTTCCGTCGATCTCATGGTCGCGGGATATGGCCTTAACGTCTATGGCTTCACCCTCGACGCCTCCGTTGAAGGGGCCGAGACCAAACTCATGGCCGATTTCTCCAATCTCCCAGTCATCAGGGGACTCAATGGACCTGACGATGCCCATTATTTCCGTCCAAACGAACTAGAGGGCAAACGCGATTCCAAAATCTATTACTACGCTAACGGAGTCGATCCAGATGGCGAACTCCTCCTCACCCGCGATTCCTCCTATGGAAGAATCAAAGACGTCAAGGACGCGGTCAGAATCGATGGCAAAGACTATAACGGCGATTTCCTTAACTGGGTCCTCGGATACACCTTGGGCGTTGATGAATCCCTCTTCGCCAAGAATGAAAACGAGGAACCCGAGGAACCAGAAGTCAATAACGAAGAAGAAGCTAAACCAAAGAAAGGCCTCTTCGACGAGAAAGGTATCCATGTCGCCGATTGCTTCAACGGTTTCTTCACCAAAGACCTCACCAACGGCAGGGCCTACACCATCTCCCTTGATTTGGGTGCCCTTCTTGGAATTGGCGTCATCGGCAATGCCGATTTGACCTTCACCTCCACCGATCTCCATAGCGCTTCCGGATTCGATGCCCGTTGCCTTACCGGACTCGAAGCCAACGTCTACGCTGACGCTACCGCCGAAAACGATGGCAGCAAGCTCCGTTTCGCGGAAGCTGACGTCACCATCGGCCTCACCAATTTCGACGCAGATGGCCTCATTTCCGAAGTCAATGGACTCGGAAGCGAATACGCTAACCTCTTCGTCAAAGACGTTAACGATAACGGCATCATCGACGCAGAAGCCAAAGGCGATCTCTATGACCTCGTCAACGGTTTCCAAAGCGATGACAAAAACAACCCCTACTACTCGCTCTATGGCTATAACTACATCGGCCTAGACGAAATCCCAGCTGGACGTAACCTCTACCTCGGGATTGCCTAAAAACTAATACATGCCCCTCCCCTTTGTTTCGTTCCTAGGGGAGGGGCGAATCCATTTATGCAAAAAGGAAATAAGACAAAATTCTTCTTATCCGCCCTCCTCATGGGGTCCTTTTTGCTTTCATGCACCCCGAATAAAGTCGGGGCCCTTCCTGAAGAAAACGAGGATATTGAGCCTCTTGAAATCGGTTATCAGCTTCGCGATGCCGTAACGGGCGGACTAAGCCTAGATATCGACCAATTGTCATTGAAGATTCCTGGGAAAATCGAGGGGAAGGACAATAACGTCTTAATCGAAAACGGCTCCATAAACCTTAGAATCGATGAGCCTTCGATCCATGGCATCAACGCCTCAATCGATTTGCCGCTTGATTACAACGGCTTAAAGCGCGAGGCCAACTTGACCTTGAAAAACGAGAGCCTCTACTTCTCCCTTTCCTGGCCTAACGATGGCGGGATCAAATTTAAGACGAACGTCACCGCCTATGACGAAAGCGAGGAAGACGAATTGACAAGGGGCATCGTCTATTACGAATACGGCAGCCTTGATTATTTCGTCTATTCCGTCCTTGAATCATTCGATATCAAAGAAATAAGCCTCAAAGGAGGAGACGGCGAAAAACTCGCCTTTGATTTCGAGGAATTCAGAGAAGCCACCAACCACATGGTTTCCCTTTCCGAACATTATTTCCGTTTGGATCTCCCTTTAGGCGAGGATACCCTATCGTTTGGTTTAGGAAGCAACGAAAAGGGAATCCTTAACCACGTCGATTTCCCTCTTGATAACGAGAACAACCTCTCTTCCTTCTCCTTTAACGATGGATTTGAAATATCCCTTTCCGCGGATATCAATCCTAGCGAATCCCCTTCCTTCACCTTGCCTTACGAAGAAGAAGATTATCTAGTGCTCGGGGATTCCTTGGCCCTCGTAAAGGAGATAGGGAATAAGATATCCCATAAGAAATTCGGGATCTCCGCGAATTTGGATATCACCCATATCGAAGAGGAGGTCATCGGCGACGACACCCATTTCGCCCGCGACGAAATCGAAGAGGATGGTCACCTCGATTTATCCGCGAACGTCGATCTCTCCACTTCCTATAACGATGTCACGGGTGAGGTGGATTTCTCCTCAAATGGAAATGATGAATACCTTGCTCTCCATATCGAAGAAGAAGAAGGCGAAGGAAAAGCCTACATCAATCTCAATAACATCCTTAAGGCCAAGACAAACATCAAAACGTTATCAAATTTCGCTTCCTCAACAGGCGATGCCTTAAGCGATGAAAGCATCCAAAACGATACCATTATGAAGGTCCTTTCCGGCTTCCTTGTATCCTTAGGCTCATTGAGCGAAGCGATCGACGCGATTAAGGAAAGCGTCGTTTACACCGATATAAACGAAGGCCATTACGAAGGCCTTATATCGATGGTCACCTCGTTAACCCATGCGAATAACGAGATTTACGCGACCCTCGATCTAAGTAAGGCTAACGGAAGGGGGAAGGCTTATGTCACCCTTTCCTCCAATAACCTCGACCTTCTATCGGTGACATTCGAATCCGCGGGTATCGTTTCCTCAAGTTCCCCCAAATTAAGCCTAATCCTCGATGGTACCCTCGAGGTGATGGATTATGAGGAGACAGTTTTCGATAAAACCGGATATACGGAATTGGAACATCTCCCAGGACTCGAAGACACCATCAACGATATCGCGGAAAACGATCAGCTCTCCATTTCCCTCTCCGGCTATTTCGCCAAAAAAGGCGAAACGGCCGTCACCTCTTATACCCTTCCTTCCTATAACGGGAACAAGACGCTCGATAGACAAGGCTTCTCCTTCTCGGGTTCCTTGGGCTTTGATTTAGCGGAAAAGATAGGGACTGGCAAAGCGACCATCACCGACCATAAGGAACATTTCTTCCAAGACCATAACCTCAAAGTCGATGTCACGGGTCCTTCAAATGAAACGGATTCGGCCTTGAAGGATTACCAAGGAAACGAAGGCGACACAGGCTATATGCTTGTTGAGTATAACTCCAAGAACAATAGTTCCAAATCCGCGGAAAAAAGGACCGAGCCAGAAGGTAACCCCCTTAAGGGAAGGTTCTCCATCAATTCCCTTAATGATGTCCTTGATACGGTCGCGAGCTTACTCTCTTCGACCGATCCCCGTTTCAAAAGATTGACGAATTCCTTCTCTTCCTTGACCTCAAGAACCGTCTTGGGGGCTTTGATCGACGGGCGTTATCTCGAAGTCCTCGCGAGTGGGTTCCTCCTTTCCGCGAATATCAATAACGCGACCCGTACCGATACCTTCGTCATCAAGCAAGGCGTCATCCATGATGA
Organism: uncultured Erysipelotrichaceae bacterium; assembly: GCA_900317165.1. Classification (GTDB taxonomy): domain Bacteria; phylum Bacillota_I; class Bacilli_A; order RFN20; family CAG-826; genus Alloenteromonas. The sequence goes on along the minus strand of ONFU01000006.1, from coordinate 25,532 downwards.
TTACCCCCTCAATCTCCGTTTGAAGTTTGCGGAAAACTATACCGATTCGGAAGGAATTGACCGCGTTGGCAAGCTCGAGACCATCGAGGTTTATGCGAATTCGGTAAAATCCGATGGGAACGAAATCTACGTCAAAATTGATTTCGACTCCACCGATTTCTCGGTTAACCCACCGGATTATAACTGGATTGGTTCGTCTTATTCTCTTAACGATTTCATCTCCTTCTCCTCCTTATCCCATCTCGTCAGCTTCCTTTTGGGAACCATCACCCTAGGGGTAACGGACGAATCGTATCTAACGACCTACCATTTGAACGCGAGCATCCCCTTGAAGATCCTCACGAAGACCTACAACATCGATATCGATGCCTTCATATATTTGGATGGGGCCCATATCAAATTGGCCGCGAACGTCACCATTCCCGAAATCAAACCGGTCGGTATCGTCGATGTCGTTTCCGAAAACACCTATACGAACATCTATTATGAGACCAATGGCGACGATTCAAGCGGCGAACTCTATATGGAAAGGATCCGCATCCAAAAGAATACCCTTACAAGCGACAAAACCTATAGTGATAAGGTCAGGGTCAAAGGCTCCGATTTCTCGGATAACCTCCTCGATTGGCTTTTGAAATACATTCTCAACATGGGCTCGATCATCACCGATAACCTTTCGGGCGATTCCTCCTCCAAGCAATCGATCCATGGTGAGGACCTCATCCAGTCCTTCTCCACCTCCGGGTCATTCGAAAACCCCGTTTGGAATCTCTCCATTTCCATGAAAGCGTTGACCCATGTATCAATGTTTGAGAATCTTGACCTCACGATTAATGGCAAGACCGTCACCTATTCATCCAATGGGAAGAATTATTCCAAGGAGTCCTTATATAGCGCGAGCGGGTCATTGGCCTTGAAGATCATCGGTATCTCCGCGGCTAGCGCGACCCTCTCCCTATCGATAAAGAACATCACCTCAATCGGCAAATACGAGAACGCCTGGAATTCATCTTCCCATAAGCTCACGATGTTCACCGGCACGAAGAGCTCCGGAACCCTTTGGAAAAGATATACAGTTACCACCCAATCCTCGATTCCTTCTTCTGTTTTCGATAGCAAATTCGCGAGTAGAACCTCGCTTGGATATACGGTTAAACCCTAATCTATTTGAACGCATTTCCAAAGGAAAGTTTGATTTTCCCTCCTTTTGTGGCACAATAGTCTCATGAACAACCTCGCCTCAATCATCGGGAAAAACGTCGCCGCCCTGCGCAAAGCCAGGGGGCTCACCCAGCAAGAACTTGCTGAGAAAATCCATTATAGCGACAAATCGATTTCCAAATGGGAACTCGGATATGCCGCCCCAAGCGTCGATATCCTCATCGATATCGCCCGTTTCTTTGGGGTCACCGTCGATTACCTATTGACCGAGCAAAACGAAGAATCCATCAACGAGGTCACCGTTAACGAAGAGGCCCAAAAAGAGAAGAAAAGGCAGGAGACCAATAAGGCCTTGATATTATCGATGACCATGACCTTCGTGGTCCTCGTCGCTTTCTCCATCTATTTCTCCGACTATATCTTCCAAGGGAGCGAACATTGGATCAGGAACCTCATCGTTTTCCTTTGGATGGTCCCGGCAGGAGCCTTCCTCGCGGCCTTTGAGGTTTGGAAATTCTTCCATAACCGCGTTGCGGTCATCGTCTTGCTATCCCTCTTCGTTTGGTCATTGTTGATTTCTTTCTGCGTGCAATTTGGCTTTGTTAACGAAAAGCCCGAACAGATTTGGTTCATCCTCTCCGTTGGGGCCCCAATCCAGATAATCCTCATCCTCATCGCGAACTATAAACTCCGCAAATAAGACTACACGCATCCCCTAAAATCCATTTTTCGAAAGGAGACAAACCATGCCAAAGATTCTCATCGATCCCACGAACAAGATCCTCTCTTCCGCCGCCGAAGTCCTCAAGAAGGTCGGTGAGGAGGATTTCTCCATGCGTCTTGTCGCCAAGAAAGCCAAGGTCTCCGTCGGAACCATTTATAACTATTATCCAAACAAGGAAGAGCTCCTTAAGGCCGTCAACAAGAAACAAGGGGCTTTGATCTGCAAGGAAATGGCCTCCTTTAAGGGAAAGGCCGAAAAGCCCTTGGAGAAGCTCTATGATTTGACCGCTTCCGCCCTAGGCTATGGGGAAGAAGAGAATAACGTCCTTGAAGCCTTGAACAAGGGCCTTCGTAACCTATATAGGGAGAAAGAGGAAATCGCCCTTAACGTATCCGCGGAAATCATCGTTAATGCCGTTATGAAAAACCGCGAGAAGGAAGCAATCCTTCCAATACTAACCAAAGTGCTTGGTTAAATCTTAAATTAGTCCATTGATAAACCAATCATTTTTGTGGTGTTTTTTTCGTTCTATTGTAAGATATGCCCGTTTAAGAAAAGGAGAAAACCATGTCCAATAAAAAACAATGGAATCTGACTTATTTCTTCAAGGATGAGGAAGCATTCCTCAAGGCCCTTGAGGATTTTAAGAAAATCCCCGAAACCCTCGCTTCCTTCAAAGGCAAACTAAATGACGAGGAAACTTTGAAGAAATGCTTCGATGAGCAAAAGAAGCTCGAAGTCGAATTATCGCGTCTATATTTCTTCGCCTCGATGCGTTCGGACCGCGATAAGAAAGACGTTGCTAACGGCAGCGACCTCATGAAGGTCAAAATGCTCTTCGCCGTTTTAGGCGAGGCCTTCGCTTATTATGAACCCGAAATCATCGCGCTAGGCGAAAAGAAAATGGAGGACTTCTTTGCAAGGAACAAGGAATACGAAGAATTCCATTTCGGCATCAAGAAGCTTTTCCGCGGCGAGAAATACGTACTCTCCCCCGATAAGGAACTGCTTCTTTCCGCCTATTCCCCTCTTGTTGGGGAACCACGCGACCTCTATTCGACCCTCGCGGTCGCGGATTACGTTGACCCAACGATCACCCTCCCCTCCGGGAAAGAGGTGACGGTCACCCACGCGAATTGGTCTTCCCTTATCGAAAGCGCGGAATCCGCGGAAGATAGGAAGGCGATCTTCGAGGCGTTATACGCGAATTACGATAAGCATAAGAACACCTTCGCGGAAATATATAACGCGAGCCTCCACGCCCAAATGGCTAGCGTCAAGGCTAGGGGATATAAGGATATCCTTAACCTCCACCTCTTCCATAACGCGATCGACGAAGGCGTCTTCCATAGTCTAATCGAAGTCGCTTCAAGCGAAGAAGGAAGCGCCCCACTCAAGAAATATCTCGAAATCAAACGTAAATATTTGGGGTTAGAGAAATTCCGCAGCTACGATAGGTTCCTCCAACTCGCCAAATCCAAAAAGAAATACACCTTTGAGGAAGCCCAAGCCCTCTTCTTTGATTCCATCAAGGAATTCCCGGCGGATTTCCAAGAAAAAGCCAAAGAAGTCAACCGCGACGGCTTCGTCGACGTCTATCCAGGCCCAGGAAAACGGACGGGCGCCTATTCTAATGGCGGGGCCAACTTCCACCCCTTCATCCTCCTCAATTTCAACGGGGAACTCTCGGATGTCTTCACCCTCGCCCACGAATCAGGCCATTCCATCCATACTCTCTATAGTGAGGAAGCCCAACCCCTGATGACCCAGGATTACACGATCTTCGTCGCGGAAATCGCCTCAACTTTCAATGAGCATAACCTCCTCGATTACCTCCTTAAGTCTGGCACCCTTTCCAAGGAAGACCAAATCTACCTCCTCCAGAAATCCATCGATGAGATCGTCTCGACCTTCTACCGTCAGACCCTCTTCGGCGATTATGAATACCGTGTAAGCAAACTCGCGGAAAACCAGCAGCCAATCAACTACGAAGTCCTCAATAACGTCATGATCGACCTCTACAAACGTTATTATGGAATCGATATCCAGGAAGAAGTCTATAAGCCTCTCGTTTGGGCCTATATCCCTCACCTATTCAATTCCCCCTTCTATGTATACCAATACGCGACGAGCTTCACCTCCTCGATGCTAATCTATGAAAACGTCAAGGAAGGGAAGCCGGAGGCTTTTGAAAATTACATCAACCTCCTCCGTAGCGGCGGCAGCGACTTCCCGGTCGAGCAAGTTAAGAAAGCTGGCGTCGACCTAACGAGCAAGGAACCCTATCTTGCGGTTACCAAGAGAATGGAAGAGCTTGTCGATAAGCTTGAGAAGCTTCTTGCTGAATAAGAAAAAGAAGAAAAACGAAAACCCGGTTCGCGCCGGGTTTTCGTTTGCTTATTTAGGGGTATCCGGGGATGAGGGCTTAGGGGCTTCCGCCTCTTCCTTCTTCTTTCCTTTTTCTTTGGTTTTCGCCTCTTTCTTCGCTTCCTTTTCAGCCTTCTTCTTCTCTTTCTCGAGCTTCTTTTTCTCCTTGGCGACGACCTTCTCGTCTTGCTTGGTCATCTCGGTCTTCGGAGGGGTTTGCGGCTGAGGAGCTGGTTTATTTGGCTCAGGCTGTTGCCCTTGAGCAGGTGGGACGATAGGAACCTTGGCCCCGGAGTCCTTCTCGGCATCCATGCGGGCCTCGGTCTTCTTGTCCTCTTTATCGGCGGCTTTGCGGGAGAGGAGGGCGAGTTCTCTGCGGAGGGATTCGTTTTGGTTGCCCTTGAAGAGTTCGTCGAGTTCCTTTTCCTTGATGGCTTTGTAATTGGTTAAGGCCTTTTCCTTAAGGTATTCATAGGCATCGCGGGTGAGCATTTCCTCACAATCGACATCAAGCATATGGCCGAAGAGAAGGGAAATCATCTCTTCATAACGACGTTTCTTCCAGAAGAGGTTGAATTCCTTCTTGATTTCGATTCTTCTTTCTGGGGTCGGAGCGGCTTTGAGCTCAGCTTTATAGGCGTTGTAGATCGGGGCGTATTCCCTGTAGTTGATATGGGGATATAACACCGCGAAGACGTCGGCGATGAGAATGCCGACGACAAAGGCTAAGGCACCATAAGCGTAGACCAAATACGGGAGTTCGGGTGGGATTGGGACTTCTGGAGGGATGGAAGCCATGGCGCTTGGGAAGAAGAAATAGACGATTGCCCCCGTAATCAAAGCGATGAAGCCGATGCCGGGGATGATATGGAGAGCGGAGAAAAAGCGTTTGCGGTTGCTCATCCTGATGAGGTTGATGGCCCCAACCGCGGCCCCGAGCGAGGAAAGAGGGATGATAAGAAGCAACTTGAGGGCTTCCATGCCGGTAAGATGGAACTCACTGTTGATGATTATCATGTCCACCCTAAAGTTGTTGATGGAATCTCTTAAGGCGGGGAGAAGGGAAGCGAAAAGGTAAAAGAGACTAGAGACGGCAATGATTCCTATGGAGATAAAGCCGAATATGATGATTGATTTTTTGGGCCTAGAATAACGGCCTTCTTTAAGAAGTTTTATCGTTAGCATGCTTTAATGATATGCGAGGAAAAGAAAAAGGGAAGAGAAAAATACTTCAGGGCAGGGGTAATACTTGAGTGCGCGCAATTGCGCGAAGGGAGTATAATTCGCTTGCGAAAGTTTTGGAGGTCGAATATGAAAAAACCAAAATTAGGAAAAGCGTTGTTGCTTTGCTCACCGCTTCTCATTTCTTCTTGCTCGTTTTTCCCAAGCCCGAGTTCCAAAAGCTCATCCTCCTCTAGCCAAGGTGGCGGCGCCTCGACCTCTAGCCAAGGTGGCGGCATCTCGACCTCTTCCCCAATTAGCGTAGTCCCCGAGCTTATCATCCATATCGACGATAAGTTAACCTATGACTCCGCGAAAAAGGAATATTCCCTCCACCTTGCCAAAAGCGAAACCTATCAAATCAACGCCGATTTAGGGCAATATGAAGGCAACGAATACACTATTTCCTATTCCAAATACGTTGCCTCCAACACTTGGCTTAACCTCGATGAAAAAGGAGCAATCTCTATTGATGAGTCCTTCAGCTATGCTTCTTCAAACACTTACGTCAAAGTTAGCATGGACAAAAACGGAAAGTCCGTGCAATCCGCGTTAGTCAACGTTTACGCCCATGGCGAATATGGCGACACCATCAGTTTCACCGAAAGCGATGACCTCTATTACGACGAAAGCGAATACGGCTATATCCTCAAAATGAGGTCTGGAGGCGAATATCAATTCAATCCAAAACTGGAGTTTTTCAAAAACGCGACCTTTGTCTATGAACTTACATATGGCGAAGAAAAGTTTGAAATCAGTGACATGGGTCTATTAAAAGCCTCTCAAGAATCCTTCATCGGGGATTATGGAAGGGTTAGGATAACCGCTTATGTTGGCGATACGAAAATCACCACCGCGGGAATCAAGGCCATAATCGCGGACCCCCATCCGGAATTGACCGCGGAACTCGTTTCCGACGATGAAAGGGTAAGCGTCAAGGCGATCGAAGATAACTTTTACGGCCAATACGAAATCAACGTTCCGTATGGCGGGAACTATTACCCATGCCCAAAATTGAGCGTGGCTGACTACACCAAAGAAACCTATTGCCGTTTCACCCCGTTGCATGAATCCCTCGAGTTCGTGGAAATCGACGGGGTCCCCTGCATGAAGATCAATCAGACCTCACCCAAATATTATTACCGCGTCCGTTTCGTGGCCGAAGTCTATGACGCCTCCACGAATGAGCTTCTTAAGTCCGTCAAGGGATGCGCTATCCCAACCGGAATCGGTGAAGGGAATTTCGAGCTTTGCTATGGGCCGAACAAGACCCCGATCAAAGATGGGGATAAAGTGAAAATCCAATGCTATATCGATACTTCCTTCTATCTAACTTATAACGGGGCCGAGCGTCCCCTCATCCTTGCGGGTGGCCTTTCCGATTCCTCCATCGCCTCAATTGCCACCAAAGATTCCATAAGGGCCAGAAAGGTTGGGACCGTCAATGCTTCTTTCTCCGTTGAGGAAACGGATTTGGCGGAAGTTACAAGAACCTATTCAATTTCCTTCACCCTCGAAGTAATCGACGAATCGAAACCTGTGAAAATGGAAATCGAAGGCGGGGCGGATGCCGTTTCCATCGTTAACGGCAAGGTCTTTACCAGCAAAGGCGTAAAGGTCACATTCGATATTGGCAGGGAAATCTACGTCACCAAAGAGGATGGATTAGTTGTCAATGTCGAGGATACCGATAAAGAGGACATCAAGAAAGTCACCTTCATCTTCGAACTCCGTGGCGAACGCCTCGAGCAGTCATTCAACGTGAAGGTTTCCTCCTCTTCCTCCTATCCAAAACGTGATATGCCAAATTCCTATAGCAGCCTCATCAACGGGAAAAACGTGGGGGCCGTTACTCCAAAATCTGGCGATGTCAAAGGACTCGTAATCCCCGTTTGGTTCACGGATTCAAGCAATTTCATCAACGTCAACATGAGCGACGCGAATGGGAAGAACCAAAAAGAACAGATTAGGGAGGACCTTAACGAAGTCGTATTTGGCGAAGCGAATGACAAAGTCGAATGGGAATCCGTCGCTTCCTATTACAAAAAGGAATCCCATGGCGTCTTCAATTATTCTGGCGTCGTTTCTGATTGGTTCGTCGTCGATTATCCTTCGACCGCATTAAGCAACTACAAGAATCCGACTTCCGGAAGAATTACCGAAGATCAATTAGCAAGAGCCGCCTTTGACTGGTATTTTGCAAATAGCGGCAAAACGGTAGCTGATTTTGATTCCAATGGCGATGGTATGCTCGACGCTCTCCATATCTTCTATGGGGCGAACGCATATTCTTCCGATTATTATTCCCGCGCCTTCAATTCGAACCATTTCGGCTCATCTGACGGCTTCTCCGATTACTCCTTCTCCTCCGCGATGGATATTTATGGACTCGATGGGGCCGAAGGCGAAACGCTTGAAACTCAGTTAAAGACCCCAGACCTCTCGAAGTTCAAGAACGATAGACTCGAAGCCAATACCTCCATCCATGAATTTGGGCATAGCTTCGGTTTGACCGACTATTACGATGAATACGGGCATCCGTTAGGCGATACCACAGAACGCTTCCGTCCAGCCGGCGGATTCTCCATGCAGGATATGAGCTTTGGTGGCCATGATGCCTATTCCAAACTCGCGATTGGCTGGGAGAAGCCATATGTCTTTGACGCTTCCGATTATTCGGTTGGCGATGAATTCGAAATCGATATCTCCGATAGTCAATCCAGCGGGGACCTCATCATGTTGACGCCGAAATTCGATGGCGAAAAAGGTGTCTTCGACGAATACTTCCTCCTTGAGCTATACACCCCGACCGGATTAAACGAATTCCACGCTAAATACTATGACTTCTTTTATCATTCCGACGATGTCGGCATAAGGCTATGGCACGTCAATAGCGTTATCGAAAGTTATACCCGTCATAAATACACAAACTGGACCGTCTATTCTTCACCTAACGTCATCGATCTCCGTCCCGATGTCCTCCATTTAATCAGGGAAAAAGAAGACGAAACCTATAAGACGGCGAACACGAGCATCAGCGAGGCCCTCTTCCATGAAGGCGACCACTTCGACATGGAGAAATACTCTAAGCAGTTCTATGTTAACGATGGCCTGATGGATAGCGGGAAAGCCTTAGGTTGGACATTTGATGTCTCTTCTATTAGAAGCGGAGCCGATGGCACCTATCTTGCTAGAATCACCCTCAAGAGGGTTTAATCCCAAACGATAAACGAAAGGAAACGATATGAAAAAGATTCTAATTGCCTATTTCTCCCACGAAGGGGAGAACCTTATCGATGACGAATTGGTTCCTTTAAGCAAAGGCAACACCATGCTCGCCGCGGAAGAGCTTGCCAATAGCCTTCGCGAAAAGGGTGGTAACCCAAGTCTCTTCCGCATCGAGGAAATGATTCCTTATCCTTACGACTATAACGGAACCCTCGCTAGAAGCCGTCAGGAAAAAGAAGATGGGGCCTTGCCCTTAATTAACGGAGGACCAAATGGCTTCGATTTGTATGATGTCGTCTTCCTTGGCTATCCCAATTGGTGGGGAACCATTCCGGCGCCTATCCATTCCTTTATCCGCGACCATAATTTCAAAGGGAAGATTGTTATCCCCTTTGTCACCCATGGCGGTCAGGATTTCCTCTATTCCTTAGACGAGATCAAATCCGTCTTGAAAGACGTCGAAGTCATCAAGGGCTTCTCTTGCTCCGCCTCTTACATCAATATGGCCAAGCATGTCATCGAAGACTTCCTTAAGGATAACCTCGACTTATTAAACTAAAGGAATAAAAGGAAAACGGCAGGATCCGCTCCTGCCGTTTTTTGATACATGGGTCTCTTGTTTTAAGCTTCTCTAGCAGAAGAAGGCATAACGACAAACCCGTTTTCAGAAGCATCGACGGTGTAGAACTCCTTAGCCTTAAGTTCATTGGAAACAAGCTTTAGGGCTAGGAAGGTCTCGATGTTATCCTGAATGTAACGCTTCAATGGACGCGCGCCGAATTCGGGGGTATAGGCTTCCGAGAGAACCTTCTCCTTCGCCTTATCGGTAAAGCTAACGAAGACGAATTGCTCCTTTAGCCTTTCCGAAAGTTCGTTGAGCATCTTGCTGACAATGCCCTTTTGAACATCATAAGGCAAGGTGTTGAAGATGACGATTTCGTCGATTCTGTTAAGGAATTCCGGTTTGAAGGTTGCCCTAACCGCGTTCATGACCGCATTTTTATCTCCTCTAAGTAAGGCTTCGGAACCTAGGTTTGAGGTAAGGATAATCACGGTGTTACGGAAATCGACGACCCTGCCTTGGCTATCGGTTAACCTGCCTTCATCAAGAACCTGGAGAAGCAAATTGAAGACTTCTGGATGGGCTTTTTCGACTTCATCGAACAAGACGATCGAATAGGGGTTTCTCCTGACTTTCTCGGTGAGTTGTCCGCCTTCTTGATAACCGACATATCCTGGAGGGGCTCCAATCAAACGTGAGACGGAGAACTTTTCCATGTATTCGCTCATATCGATGCGGATGATGTTGTTCTCATTATCGAACAAAGCTTCCGCGAGGGCTTTGCTGACCTCGGTTTTACCTACGCCCGTAGGCCCAAGGAAAAGGAATGAACCGATTGGTCTAGATGGGTTGTTGATACCTGCTCTTTGACGCAAGATCGCATTGGAGACAAGTTTGATGGCCTCATCTTGGCCAAGGACCCTCTTTGAAAGTATTTCAGGAAGCTCAAGAACACGTTCCCTTTCCCCTTTTTCGATGCGGGAAACGGGGATGCCCGTCCTTTTGGCGACGATTCTCGCGACTTCCTCGGCATCCACGATTTCATAGACGAGTCTTTCCCCGTCTTTGTTTTTGGAATTGATATCGCGGAGGCGCTGCTCCAATTCTGGAATAAGTTGGTATTGGAGTTTTGAGGCTTTAGCGTAATCCCCTTGACCAAAATAGGTCTGAAGATCAAACCTCGCCTTTTCGAGTTCGGCCTTGATGGTCTTGGCTTCCTCAACCTCTTTTTTCTCCCTTTCCCATTCCGCGTATAGACGATCATGCTCCGCGTTAACCTCGCGAAGCTCTTCTTCTAACGTCGATAATCTGGTTTGTGAGGAGGAATCCTTCTCTTTTGATAGGGCGAGCTTTTCGATTTCAAGCTGCTTCTTGCGCCTTGTGATATCGTCGAGTTCGCTGGGCATCGATTCGATTTCGACCTTGATGCCAGCGCAGGCTTCATCAAGAAGGTCGATTGCTTTATCCGGAAGGAAACGATTGGTGATATAGCGGGCGCTTAAGGTGCTGGCGGCGACAAGGGCCTCATCAAGGATCTGAACCCCATGATAGGATTCGAATCTTTCCTTCAAGCCCCTTAGGATGGAGATTGTGTCCTCAACGGTTGGCTCATTGACCATAACGGTCTGGAAGCGTCTTTCAAGGGCGCGGTCGGTCTCAATGTATTCGCGGTATTCCGCAAGGGTGGTCGCGCCTATGCAATCGATATCCCCTCTAGCGAGCATCGGCTTAAGGAGGTTCGCTGCGTCCATCGCTCCTTGGTTTCTGCCCGCCCCGATGATGAGGTGGATTTCATCGATAAAGAGAATAATCTTGCGATTGCTCTCCTTAATCTTGTTAAGGACCGCCTTAAGACGCTCCTCGAATTCGCCTTGGAATTTGGCCCCGGCGATAAGGGCACCCATATCTAGCTCATAGATCTGCTTATCGGCTAAGGTCGCGGGGACATCGTTTTTGACGATACGTTGCGCGAGCCCTTCCACGATTGCGGTTTTGCCGACTCCTGCTTCTCCTAGCAAGATAACGTTGTTCTTGGTTTTACGGGCAAGGACGGTGATGACTTTGCGGATTTCTTCGTCCCTACCGATGACTGGATCGATTTTTCCATCTTTGACGGCGTCATTAACCATACGCCCGAATTTAGAAAGGATTTCGGGATCTGACCCATAATCCTGCATACCAAATGGATTGTTTGCCATAAATTTCTCCTTTCTGGCTCTAGGCCCATATCAATAATATACCAAATTTTGGCACTCGCAAGGGGAGAGTGCTAAAAATATTATTAAGCACCATGAAAAAGACCCCGCGATTCATTTCGTGGGGTGATAAAACGAGATGTGTTCCCTAACTAGTTAGGGATATTTGCTAGATAGGTCCTTACTTCCTCAATTTGGGTTTGAAGGCGGGACAAGACTCCGTTGAGGTCATCTGGGCTAGTGGAGTCCAAAAATGAAGCCACTTCGACCTCGATATCATGATATTGGGGGGATAAGGCATAACCCGATTCGACATATGGTAATAAGGTGTCGCGGATAGAAAGAAGATATGAAAGATGAGTGATCGGGTCTTCTTCGTTATTGGTGTACCCATATTCCAAAGCTATATAAAGAAGAGCCATATCGAGGCGGTTGTCCGCGCCGCTTCTTAGCGATAACGGATACACGTATAGCCTATCGTCATCATCTTGGATGGTTCTTTTATCGTAAACCTGGACCGCCAAAGAAGGAACGCGGGAAAGGATTTCCTCCCTTTTTTTGGCATGCGGGAGAAGAGCGTAAAGCAAAGAGAAAATCTCGGGGAAGCCATTCCCGCATTCAGGAAGGAAGCCAACTGAGGCAATCTTCTTTTCAAGAAGGGAAAGGAAAACGCCATAACGGCCTGCCTCTAGGCAAGCATATTCCATGGTCATTGGGGTTAGTCCGCTTTCCTCGATCATTGACATTATCCTAGCATAATAAAAAGGAGGATGAATACCCCCGAATTATCGAATAGATGCGAACTATATTATTTCTTCTGTGGCAGGAGATAGACACTTAAAACGGTTTCTTGTTCCTGCGATTCCACGATGAAGGTGGTCTTGCCGTTCCTTAAAGCGGGGACGCGGTGGGAAACCATGACCCTAGCGCCAAGCAAAGCTTTGGAATGGGCGCCTAGGCTTTCATGGCCGAGCTCAAAGAAGAACGAACGTTTAATCCTCTTTCCATCGAGTGGGAAGATGATGGGACGGGTATGCCCTTTTAGGTGTTCGTCATAAAGGAAGAGCTTGCACATCGCGTTCGGATCATCGTTATCGTAAAACTCAAAAATCATCTCGGGATAAAGGATGTCGTTTTTAATGTAACAGGGTCTTCTAACGGAGACATCAACGGATAAAGTCCCAAAATGAAGGGTGTCCCTAACCTCCTTAGCCTCCATCTTATCCACACTCATGACGCGGAGATAGAGTTCTTCAAGGTAAGGGAATTTAAGTAAATCCACCAAAGCCTTGAGGAGTTCGTTATAAAACCTAACTCCGGTATCAATTGATAGGTAATCCTTATCGTCGAAATAATAGGAAAGACGTGCATAGAGTTTTGGCTGGTCCAAAATCGTGATCGCCAGATACATTATCGAGGAATCGATGGAAAAATCCTTGGTCTTTGGGCTAAGGATACTTGCAGAAATCGCGTTTGCTAAGCGGCCAATCCACGCCTCAAGATCCCTTTTGAAGGCCGCGGGGCGGAAGGCTTTCGCGTTATTGCGCGCGGAAACTAGGTAACCCAAAAAGCTGCGGTCAGCGAGAGTTAACCTCAAAGATTCCTTTGTTGTTTCCGTGGTGACGACCATTTCTTATCCTCTTTAGGCCTCGACTTCAAAGGTCAAACCACACTTGCCGCATCCTGTATGGCGCCTAATTTTCGGGTTATTAACCTTAAACTTCATGACGTTCCCACATTTTGGGCATTTGATCACCAGATATTTGACTCCGTCTATGACTTCAAACTGCTGTTTCATGGTTTGGACTCCCTTTAACTAATCTAATTATAGCAAACCGTCTTTTAAAAGACGTTCATAAACCTCGTCGTCTATAAGCTCTGGTATCCCCGAAAAGGCATAGGAGGAAAGGCAAACGACATCGCTACTTAAATCCTTGAAAAGCGTTTTGAAGTCAATTTCCTTTATGAGAAGGAAATACTTAAGGACAAGGCCCGTTGCATAAGCATCATCCAAAGCCGAATGAAAGCGTAAAGAGGCGGCCTCATCGCTAGGAACATAACGCGACACGAGGTCCCCAAGAGATCCTACCCCCCTAGATAAGATTTCTTCGTATACGCGTTTTACGTCTATTGCGACTAAATTTCTCAAAGGCCTTTCATAACGGGAGAAGGAATAGGAGAGGAAGCGTAAATCGCTTTCGACCTCATATCCCAAAACGATTGTGTCCTCATCAAAAAGGAGAGCTTCTATTTCATCCATGAACTTATCGAATGTCGGGGATTCGCGATAGGCTTTATAATCGTTCTCTTCGTATTGAAGATGGAGATCGCGAGAATCACTTCTGCCAAGAAGCTTGAAGTCGTTCTCTTCTCCTTCTCCTGGGTTTATAAGGATTTCCTTCTTCTCAAGGAGTTTGAAATTAGAATCGAACAAACAATAGGAGAACTCGCAGATCTTTCCTTCGCAATAGTCGGTGTTCGAGCATTCGATATCAAAGAAAAGGAATTTGTTTTTCTTCGATTTCGATAGCATGTATCGCGCGGATTCCGAATCATCCGCGTATTCATCAAGGGATTCGCCAATCTTCTTTTGCCTTCTTAAATCACTCCATCCAAGACGTCCATTAAGAACCCCAGTACTGCTTCCATCATATTTCAAGGAGAAGTCCTCGAAGATGACCCTAGATAATCTAGCCATGTCTTTCGCATCCGCGTCTTCGACGTCGAAATTCGAATCGACTGTTTTATGGAAAAGACCAAGATGGGTTAGGCAATCAAAGATATCGACGTAAAAATGGAGATGCCTCTTGTATTTATATAAAGCATATAGATCAAAATATTTCTTATCCCAATCTATCGGGCGGCCATCCTTCTCATATAAAGAGAGGATATCGGCCGAAAAATAAAGGAGGTCATAGCAAATAGGGATGTTTTCCTCAATCAAATCAAGGATATCGTGAGGGTTGGTTTTCTTTCCGGAAGATATTAAAGAAAAGGAAGGGGAATAAAGGAGATATCCAAAACTAAGGATGTCCTGTTCCTCCTCTTCGATGAAATGAAAAAATAGTAAGTTGTTTTCCATGCAAGGGAATTCTATTCTTACCCTCCCTTCTTTAAAAGAAGGAAAAAGCATGATTAAATATGATGGTCTATGGAAAACGATGAATTGTTCTTAGAAAAAATCAAAGAAGCGGACTCAATCTGCATTTTCTCTCATCATTATCCAGATGGGGATTGTCTTGGTTCAATGAGGGGATTGAAGGTCATCCTCGAAGCCAATTTTCCCGAAAAACAAATACACGGGTTGGCTGAACCATCCAAAAAGTGGGAATGGGTTCTTGGAAAAGGCGAAGAGGTCGATGATCAAACCATCAAGCAATCCCTCGCGATCATCGTTGATCATAATTCCATGGATAGAGTTTGTGACAAAAGAGTGGAAATAGCGGAAAACGGTATCCGATTTGATCATCATATCGGAGGCAAAAAACCATACCGTTTCCCATTCATTTGCGATGAAGACGCCCCATCCGCCAGTTCTGTTATTCTTCTTTGGGCCATTAGATGTAATCTCAAAATCCCTAAGGAAGCAGTTCAATATCTTTTCATCGCTTTCTTAGATGATTGCTTGCAATATAGTGATGGCAACGCGCCTCTATCGGTTAGGGAAATCGATGGGCTCTTCATTTCTTTGGGCGGAGATAAAGAAAAAGCCCTGCGAGCAGTCCATGAAAAATCGCCAGAAGTCAGAGCCTATGAAGATTTATTAGGAAAGAAAGGCGTTTTAGAAGGGAAGTTCTGCTACGCGATTATGGAAGAAGAGGATTACAAAGGATGTGGGCTTGATTATGCGGAAGCTGGGGCCAAATCCACGGATCTCGGTCTTCGCTTTCCTTCCGCGATGGTAATTCTTCTTTTCACAAAAAGCGCAAACGAAATACGTTTATCATCAAGGTCAAGAAACGATTATTCTGTTGAGGCCCTGTGTTCTCATTTCGGTGGTGGAGGTCACCTCCAAGCCGCGGGCGCTACCTTCCCAATTGACTTTGATTTGTACCAAGTCATCGATTATGTAAGAAAGACGATTAACTAAAAAGAAGCGATGCGTGTCATCACTTTTCATATTATGAGTCTTTTTTGACTTCTCTTGGAGGACCGGGGAAAACATCCCTAGGCAATATCGAAAGAAGTGTTGGGCCATATTGAAGAATCGATACTTCGTTTAACCTAATGTATCTAGCGAATTTGTATTCGTTTTCTTTTTCTTTTCCCAAATATGAATCATCGAGATAGAAACAGACTACATCCATAAAAAGGGATCTGGCAAACAGAATATCCCTTTTAACCTTTTGGTCATGAACCGTGTTTTTGGAAATAAAGGCAATAAGAAGAATCGCCCCATCTAAATAACGGGGATCAAAGGAAATCCTGGCTCCCGATTTCCTAGCAATCGCCAGAATGTTTGCCACTACTTCAGTATCCTTTTTGGAGTAGGTCGCATATACATAAGGCTCATCGCCTTCATAACTGCCGACCATCGGGAGGATATACTTCGTCTTTGCCATGGTTTGATTTTATCCTTAAATTCTTTTTACACAAAGTGATTTGCTTAAAAGAAAACCGCCTCTTTCGAAGCGGTAATCATTTTGTTTTCGAACTTATTCTTTATAGAGTAAGAAGGCTCCGGCGCCAGCAGCAAGGAAACCAAGGATTCCAAAGATACCAGCAAAGACAGCGGCAACACCAAGTTTTCCAACTTCGAGCAACCCAGTCGTAGAGAAGGCAAGGATGCCTCCAACAAGAAGTAAGAGACCGGCGAAGCAAACGATGGCAGGAACGCAAAGCTTCGGAAGTTTGACGGAAGGAAGGAAGTTGAGGACGATAACGCCAATTAAAGCGATGAGGGCAAGAAGGGCGAAAATCCAAGCAACTAGAAGACCGGCAACTGGGTTTTCCTTAAAAATGAGGTCGTAGCCGCTAGTGCTACCAGTACGCAATGTCCAACCACCAATTCCTCCTTCGAGGAAGACAAACTCGCCAAGGAACAATAGGATGTAAACAAGTCCCATGATCGAGGCACAACCGACAAGTCCGAGGTTGAGGAGACTTGTCTTACCGACTTTTTTGTTCATAATCTATTTTTTCTCCTTCAATGAACGCATCTATTTTAAAAGGGAAAATGATTTTTTCCATACTTTTTGCATATGCAAAACCATTAATTACCTAAAAGAGTATTGACCACTTCGAAAGCCAAGATTAATCCAGCCGCGTTTGGAACAAAAACCAAGGATCCCGGAGAATGTCTTTTCGTTACTTCGTCTTCCAATTGGTTTATTGGTTTTAATGGTTGTTCGGTCGAATATACCACTTTCAATTTCTTAATGCCTTTTTCTCTTAGGGCTTTCCTAAAGGCCTTAGCCAAAGGATCGCCCTCGGTTTTAAAAATATCAGTTACAATAAGTTTTTTAGGATCAAGTCTATTTCCACAGCCCAAAGCAGATATGAGCGGAACGTTTGCTTCTAGGCAGGCCAAAGCCAAATCGACCTTTGCGGTTAAGGTATCGATAGCATCAATCACATAATCGAATTCTCTAAAATCGATGTTCTCTCTTTCTTGAGGAAGGTAGAACATCTTGTGAACATTCACTTTTATTAATGGATCAATGGAGGCGATTCTAGATTTCGCTACTTCAACTTTTTCTTTTCCTATAACTTCTATTGAGGAAAGGATTTGCCGGTTAAGGTTACTTTCAGAGAAAACGTCGTTATCAAAAATATCAATTGCACCAATAGAGGATCTAGCAAGAGCTTCTATAGCTGCCCCACCAACACCTCCAACGCCAAAAACGGCAACTCTTTTAGAACGCAAAGAACCCACTCCTTGTTTGCCTAGGAGCATTTCACTACGGGAATCTTTATAATCTTCCATACGCGTTTTCCTTTCTTTCATTGAGACAAATTAATTGTCAACGTATTTGTTTCTAAAGGCCGCCAAAGCATCCCAGGCATCCTTGGCTTTATTTTTGGAAGAAGCCTTCTTGTTATTCTTTTTGACGTGGACAATGCCCAAGCGCTTTTCGATGATTCTTTCCAAGACGTTTAGGGTGCGGGATTTATATAGTGGACAAAGGCTGAGAATCAACTCCAAATTCATTTTCCAAAACTCTTCTTCCGAGATTCTTAGTTCGTCGAATAGATATGTTTTCAGAGCTTTGGCGCTCGTCAAAGTTTCCAATGAATAAAGGGTGTCGCAGATAGCTTTTTCGCGACTTGCGACAAGTATCGTGTAAGAACCGAAATTCAAATAAACATTCGCTTGGTGGAAAATTTTGGAAGGCACGTCCCGATAGGAGAATTCACCAAGTTCATTGACATAATTCTTGTGTCTATTTTTGTTACGTGTAGCACTTTGGAAAACGGTTTGGTCTACCTCAGTCAGACCATGGATTTTTAAAGCGGTGACAAACGAGACATAGGATGGTGAATATATGGCGTTAGCAAAAACAAAACCAGGGGCATTTCGATCATCGGTATAAAGACCTTTTTTAAGCAAAATTAAGGATCCTTTTTTGACCTCCCTACCCACTTTTGTCTTAATGTTCGAGTAGTTTTTGTAACGTTTTTCGATATCTTCCCAAAATAGTATCATTTTCTCTTGTAGGTATCGCTTTTTGATACCTTCGAGAGGATTATACTATATTTATACCGTTCAGTATATAGATACTTTTTGGAGGGTTTCTCGCTTTTTATAAATTTCGACGCAAATTTTGTTTTGTAGCTTCCATTTTTAAAACTTAATCTCCTTATCTCCTCCTTTAAAGACCACTTTTCCCATTAAGACAAACTCCCTACGTCCAATGCTAGCCCGCAATCTAAAACAAGCTCGAAGACTGTTTTGGGGTATCGTCATCTTTGGAGAGGAAGATAATACTCTTGCCTATTTTTTATTGACGAATTTTTTATACGATTAGAATGCTTCTATCTTTTTTAATCATTTGAAAGGAGGTTTTTTCTTCATTTTAAAAAGACTCGATTTCATCGCGCTTTTTGCTAACCCCCTTCTCCTTTGATTTTTAGGGTATTAAAAAAGCTCGATTATAGGCCTATTTTTCTGTTTTGGCATCTTTCTTCCCTCTTCCAATATTCCTTCTAAATAACAATGTTCTGCGACTCTATTTTTTCGTTCGATTTCTATTTTGAGTTTCCTTCTTTTTTTCTTTTGTTAGCCAATTTAGTTTTTGTTCTATTTCTTCATAAATCGATTTGTCTTCCCATGCCTGCAAAGATCAATAATTAAACTCTTTTTTCTCCTTGTCCTTCGTTCGTTGTCCTGGTTCACGTTCCTTTGTCCTTGGTCCATATCCTTTTGCCAGCCCTCTTCTTTTTTTCTTTAAACCGCCTTTTCAACAATCGTTCTTTTCATTTCCAATTTCTTTCCAAATTTTTGTCAATTTATTCTTTCCATCGCCAACTAAAAAATCCCACTCGTTAAAGCGGGATTAATGTCGGGTTTAGTCTATTCCTCAGCTTCCCTAAGCTTACGTTCTTTTTCTTCTTTGGCTTTCTTTGCCAGCTCTTCTTTATAAGCAACGAAAGCCTCATCGAAGACCTTAACGAAGCCAGAACGCATTGGCTCAGTAAGCTCTACATAGCCTACCAAACCGGTGGGGGCTAGGATGTTCCAAGAAGCCGTGAAAGCGTTATTGTCGCGACTTGCGTTCGGGATATCGATTTGGTTGGGAGATCCGATGATAACCATCTTCGTCCATCTGCCAATACGGGTAACGAGAGTCTGAATTTCATCTAGAGTCATATTTTGGGCTTCATCAACGATGATGATGCAATCCTCAAAGCTACGTCCCCTCATGAATTCCGGGGCTAAGGGAACTATATCCGAAGGGAGATGCTGATAGGGTTTTGGCATCATTTCATCGTCATCTAGGACGCTGCGCCTTCTCCTAATTGGAGGGGCTTCTTCGGGCATTTCCTTCCTATTGGCAGCCATCAAATGGTTGTAGTTATCAAGTAACGGGCCAAGATAAGGGGCCAATTTGTCTTCTTCAGTGCCCTTTAGGTAACCTAAACGATGACCGATTTCCACAGGCTCGCGAACATAATATATATTCTTATATTTGCGTTTGGCCCCTTTGCCCCTAACTAGGGAAAGGCTGGCAGCCAAAGCGGCAAATGTTTTGCCAGTGCCTGCGGCCCCCGCAACGAAAACGACGGGCTTCCGGGTGCAATCCTCATTGATTTGGCGGATTAGCTCCCTTTGGCCCTCATTGGCGCCGAAATCAACGCCAAAAAGACGGTAAGCGCTTGAAGCGGTCATCTTACGTAAATCTCCTTTTTCATCCGTCTAAATTATAACGGCAAATCAAGCTATTTTAATCCTGATAATCCGAAAACTTGGACAGTGTCTACCTATCCTTGGTTTTCCTAAGTTTCTTGGTGCTTTTCCTAATGGAAAAATATAGCGAAAAATCTTTATGAAACGACCTTTTGCAATTATCCTATTAAGGAACATGGAAATCGTCTCTGCCAAGTATTATGTCCTCTCGGTCTCCAACGCGGATAAAACGTTGAGCGTTTTAAGTAAAGACGAATCGATAAAGCCCGGCGATTTGATTCTCATCAAGGGAGTCGATGGGGTTTGGAACGTCAATTCGGGCGATTTCTATACCCTTGAGGACTTGCCTTTGCTTCCTTCCGATATGCTGGAAGTGGAGGCTTTCGCGGAGAAGGAAGACCTTTCCAAACACACGATGGCCTCAATGGAGAAAACCTCCATCGAAGAGGAAAAAACCCAAGAGAAGGAAGAAGCGTTGGAAGAGGATTTCATTTTTGAAGAGGAATCCAGCCTGGAGGAAGAGGAAAGCCCAGACGATTTGATCAGCCCTGAGCAATTAATAATAAGGATAGAAACCGAACCATCCTTTTCCTTATTGACCTACGAAACCGACTTAGCGATAAGGATTCTTGAGAAGAAAAGGAAGAGCAAGAAAGAGGAATCCACCGGTTATGAATTCATCAAAGGAATCATAATCGACAATAGTTCCGATTATTCCTTACGCGGGCTAACCATGAGGTTTACCTTCTCTTCCCCAATATTGGAAATCGAAGAGATGGTTATCCCCGCTTTGGAAAGCGCGGAATGCCTTAGGTTAAGAGCCCCCTATATCAAGGCCGATAAAGCCGCCTTGATGCTTCTTGATGAGCCATTGCCCTCCTCAATGAAAGCGGAGATTATCTCCTCAAAAGGAAGGGTCATATCATCCTTTAACCAAGATTTCCTAATCCTCCCTATTGGAGAAAGCAATTCCACCGTAAATGAAGATGCGAGGATTTTGTCCAAATTCGTGACCCCCAATGCGGAAGAAATCCGCAAATTCACCCTCGAAGCCGCCTCAATTAGCCCCCATCATCGCTTCATTGCCTACCAAAACGAGGATTTAAACGATAGGGCTGCCGAACTCGGGGCTCTTTGGAATGCCCTCGCGGAAAAGAAAATTGCCTATCAAAACCCTCCGGCCTCAACCTCAAAATTCCAACGCGTCAGGCTGCCTTCCCAAGTCCTCCGCGACCATAAAGGCACTTGCCTTGACCTAGCTATCCTTTACGCTTCGATAATTTTGGAAGTCGGATTCCATCCGATTCTCGTGTTGACCGATGACCACGCGATGCTTGGCGTTTTCCTAAATGAAAAGGATAAATTCGAGAATTCGCGTCTTGCTAAATTCGGGGCTTTCTACAATAGGGTAACCGGAAAAGGCGATATTCTTCTTATCGACGCGGTCGACCTTTCATCCGCGGTCGTTTCCTTCCCTCGCGCGGTTAAAAACGCCGAGGCGAGATTAAGGGATTATACAGGGGAAAGCTTCGTTGCGGTCGACGTTTTATCCGCGCATAGAAGCATATTCCTTCCTATTTCATCCTCTTCTAGCGGAGAGGAATTCGATACCTCGAGCATTCTCCGGGAATTAAGTGAGGAACGCCTAGAGACCATCATCGAACGTTCCTATCATGAAGTCCATCATGAGGAGGTCAAGGATAGGTTCACCTTCTGGGAGAACAAACTCCTCGACCTAACCGAGAAAAACCCCCTTGTCTCATTCCGTTTCAGTCCCAGCAACTTTGTTAAGCTGATTTCGAATAGCCTTCCTTCATTGCTAAAGGAGGATAAACCGATTCCCTGCCGTTTCGTTGAGGCTCCAAACCTTCCTTCTAGGGCAGAACAAATCGATGTCGTCCTTAACGCGGATAGATCGTCTTTGCCCATTGGAAGCGAGCTTAACGCGACCTACATTTACGGGAAGGAAAGGCAATTCCGTTCGATCCTTTCCAAAAACCAATCGGAAATTGAGGAAACGGGCGCACCGACCCTCTACCTTTGCCTTGGATTATTGACTTTCGTCACCAAGGAAATAAGGAAAGGGGAATTCAAAAGGGCCACCGCCCCATTCATGCTTTTACCGGTCAAAATCGAGAGGAAGGGATTAGGGAGTGCGACCTATACGATGTCATTTGATTACGATGACGTCATGCTCAACAAAACCTTCTTCGAATATTACAAATTGGAACATCCGGATTTTGACATGTCCCCACTTTATTCGATCGATAGCGAGGACGATTATTACGATATCGTCCGCACCTTCAAAGAACATGTCGAAGACGATATCAAGCTCGATGAAACCGCCTTTTTCCTTGCTAACCTCACCTTCTCCCATTACATCATGTGGCTTGATATGAGGAAGAGGAAAGAAGAACTAAAATCCAACAAAATAATCGCCTCGATCCTTGATCAGGAATCCAAACTAGATAAGTCTTCCATCTCCTTAGAAAGCGTGGAGAAAAACGAGAATTATCTGGATTTCGCCGCGCCTCTTCCCTATGACTCCACCCAACTTGCGGCCATCCTTGAATCCGCGGAAGGGAAATCGTTCATCCTCGATGGGCCTCCAGGAACGGGGAAAAGCCAGACCATCGTCAACATGATCGTCAATGCCATATACCACGGCAAAAGCGTGCTTTTCGTCGCCGAAAAGAAAGCGGCCCTCGATGTCGTCGCGGAGCGTCTTGCGAAAATCAAGCTTGACCGTTTCTGCCTTGAACTCCATTCTAACAAAGCCAATAAGAGGGATTTCTTCGGTAGATTAAACGAATCGATGAGGTTAGGCCCCACCGAAGGGGTCTCCGATTTCCGTAAGGAAGTGAATGAGCTCGAACTCCGCAGAGAGGATATCCGCAAAACGATATCCGCGATGCATGAAGTCAATACCTATTGCCTTTCCTTCTTTGAGGCGGTCACCCTCGATTTGAACCTCTCCTCCAAGACCCTTTATTTCGAACTTCCTTTGTCTTTGATAAAGGAAACGGAGAGGGATAAATATTTCGAGGCCCTTTCCTTCCTTAACGAATATTCTTCCTTGGTGAAGCGAATCGGGGGGATTGAGGAAAGCCACCTTAAACGCATCGGCCTCGATTTCTTCGCTTATTCCGATATCCATGAAGCGAGCGAAGAATTCCAAAAATACAAGGAAACGATATCCTCTTTCCTCTCCCTTTATCTTGAAGCGATATCCTCTTGCCCCTTGAAATTCCCTCTTTCCTATCAGGCAATCGGCGATTACCTTCTCGCGATGGATATGGCCTTGAACGGAAATCTTTCCGTTTCCTGCATCAAGAATATCCTTGAACTAGAAGACGCGGAGGAGCTAGATTGCCTATTCGAAATGGCGGAAGAGACCCTTAAGAATCGCCTTGCCATTAAGAAGGCCTTCAATTTGAAGGGCATCCAGATGATCGAAGCGAGCGAACTCCTTGAGGAAAGGCGTAAGGCCAATGGCTTCCTCGATAAGAGGAAATGGAACAAGAAGGTCAAAAAGGCCTTAAAGACTGTTTATTTAGGGGAAGGCAAAATCCATAAGGATTCCTATCAGAAAGTCTTAGAAGATATCTCTTCCTATCAAAAACAATATAAGGATCTATCCGCGGAATATTCCCATTTTAGGGATTATTTCCCTCTTTCCTTAATCGAGAACATCGAAGATCTTGAAGCCATTAAGGGGGAATTCGATGAGACTTTCCTCTATTCAAGAAAAGTCAGGGAACTCTATAGCTATCTTCCTAAGGCTGAAGTCGATTCTTATTTCGACGAAGTTGTTAAGAATAGGGAGGAAAGCTTGAGGAAAACCATCGCTTCCTTAATAGAGGCAAAGGATAACCTCCGTGAAATCGAGGATTCCTTCTTCCTCAAATACCATCTTGAACCTAGCGACTTCGAAACGAAAGGCAAGGAGCCTCTCGACTGCTTGATGGAGATGTTAGAAGAAGGAACAAGCGAAGCGAACATCCGTAAGCTCATCGATATCGCTCACCTCAACCTTGAAATTACCAGGGCCCCCGCGATCGCCCTTCCTTTCATCAAGGCCTTCAAAAACGAAAACCTCTCCTTGGATACTCTTGGCACGACATTTGAGGCGACCTTCGCTAGGGAATTAATCAAGCTTTATTTCAATAACCGTCTGATCAATGATTTCCATCCTTCCTTATTCGAGGCGACGAAAGAGAGATACCGTCAGTTAATCGGGGAATATTCGCAGTCCGTCATCGAGGCCGTGACCGAAAGAGCCACGAAAAACCTCACCCACGGCAGGATGGAATACAAGGGCTCATCCCCAATCGGCAGTTTGAAGAAAGTCGCTTCAAGCGGTGGTAGGGGCGTCTCTATCCGCGATACCCTCATCAAATACGATGAGATCATCCGCGATTATTTCCCTTGCTTCCTGATGTCCCCTCTTTCCGCGGCCCAATACCTATCGGTCGATTCATCTAGGAAGATCAAGAAATTCGATATGGTCATCTTTGATGAGGCCTCCCAAATCCCCGTCCACGAGGCGATTGGGCCTATCGCTAGAGGAAATAGCCTCATCATCGCCGGAGACCCCCAGCAGATGCCTCCGACGACCTATTTCACCAGCGATATAACGATCTCCAAGGCCGATTACGATTATATGGATGCCTCTAGCCTTCTCGATGAATGCTTAGCGATCGATTTCCCCTCCATCAGGCTATGCTACCATTACCGTTCCCGTCATGAATCGCTGATCGATTTCTCCAACAAAACCTTCTATGACAAGGAACTCCATACCTTCCCTTCTTCCTATAAGGGCAAGAGGGCTTTGAAATTCGAGAAGGTCGAACTAAAGGAAGAGAAAAGCGATACACGCCTATCTCCAGAAGAGATAAAGGCCATTTTAAGGCGACTAAGCCTCATCTATTCCAAGGAGGAAAACGCCTCGCTTAGCGTTGGCATCATCGTCTTCAATATCAAGCAGAAGGAATCCTTGGAGAAGGCTTTGGAGACCTATTTGGAAAAGGATACGGCTTTGGAAGAGAAAATCCATAAGGCCGAGATTGCTAGTGGGGAACCATTATTCATCAAATCCATCGAAAACGTCCAAGGGGACGAAAGGGACATCATCCTCCTTTGCATCGGCTTCCGTAAGTCGCTTTCTGGAAGGGCGGTCATCGTCGGTCCTCTTGCCTCAAGTGGAGGCGAAAGGCGTCTTAACGTCGCGATCACCCGTTCAAAGAGGAAGATGTATGTCATATCCACGATCGATGATGAGGATTTCGATCGTGACGAGCTGATTACCAACAAAGGGGCCCTTGTCATGAAGCACTTCCTCACCTACGCAAAAGGCGAGGAAATCCGTTATGAAAAGGAAGAGGAAAGCAAGACCTCTCCAAGACTAGAAATCGTCGATTTCCTCCGCAAGGACCTCGAAAGGAAAGGGTATCTATGCGATACCAATGTCGGGGAGAGCAAGAACAAGGTCGATATCGCAATCCGTGGCGAGAGCATGGATTCCTATGCTTTAGGCATCCTAATCGACGATGATGGCGAGGTCTCCTCCGCGAGTCTACGCGATAAGGAATATGTGGAGCTTAACGTCTTTAATTCCTTGGAATGGAAAATCGTGAAAGTGTATGCCGTTTCCTATTATAAGGATAAGGAAGGGACCATTAAGGCCATTGAGGAAGCGATGGAAAAACCCTATATCCGGATGGAAAC
>ONFU01000087.1 GCA_900317165.1 uncultured Erysipelotrichaceae bacterium | reverse complement strand
CAAGGAGACCGTAATGGTGCGGTCGAAACGACCTGCACGGCGTAAAGCCGGGTCGAGAACATCGTCACGGTTAGTCGCGGCGATGACAAGAATACCGGAGTTAGCCTCAAAACCGTCCATCTCAACGAGCAACTGGTTAAGGGTCTGCTCACGTTCGTCGTTGCCTCCGCCTAAGCCGGCGCCACGTTGACGACCGACGGCATCGATTTCATCGATAAAGATTAAGCAAGGGGCAGTCTCTTTGGCCTTGCGGAACAAATCACGCACACGACCTGCACCAACGCCAACATACATCTCGACAAAGTCGGAACCGGAAATGCTGTAGAAAGGAACGCCCGCTTCACCGGCAACCGCCTTAGCCAAAAGGGTTTTACCTGTTCCTGGAGGACCAATCATCAAAACGCCCTTGGGCAAACGCGCGCCATAACGGGAGAATTTCTTTGGATCTTTTAGATAAGCAACGAGCTCGACCATCTCGGCCTTTTCCTCATCGCATCCAGCGACATCATCAAAACGAACCTTGGTATTGTCCGCTCTTCTTGCAGGCGACTTGTTAAAGGTCATAGCTCCGCTATTGGCGCCATTAACCATTCTGTTCATTCTAACGATAATGAATACCGCTATAAGCAATGTGATACCAACATAAAGTATCGTTGGGCCCCAAGCTTCCCAGAAGCTTACTTGGAAAGCGTCTTCAACCGCATAGTAAGTATCGGCTTTCGGGAAAGCGGCTTTTGCTTCACTCGTACGTAGTTGAAACAATGAGGCATAACTCTTATGGGTAACGGTAATGCGCGCACCATCCAAATTGACTACCGTTTCAAAGGATTCGTTGAATTTAGCGGATTCAATCTGAACGGTATAAGCTTTGGAATTCTGATTCTCATCGAAATAGGAGCCGCTAACATAAACGGTCTTTTGGCCTTCGCGGACAACCGCGGTGTAGATGCGCTTTTTGATTATTCCGTAATCGGAGAAACTTTCTTTGGCGGTCGTATCGTCAACTTTGACAAAACTATAACCGAGGAAATCCTCATCAAAAGTATTGAGCCTACCAATATCGGGCCCACCAAATAGATTTCTAGTGAAAAACCAAATTAAAAGGAAAATGCCGACGGCGGTAATGATATAGGGGAGAATGAAGCCAATTATGCTTCTTTTAGGTTGTTTTCCATCGTTCATACATGATCCTCCTTTCTAAACTATTTCTAAAAACGTCAATGCTCGGCCATTATACGGCAAAGACAAGTTTTGTCTTTCTATTTTTCTTCCTCTTTCAAATGCATCGTCAGAATGGATGTGTGATATTCCCTGAAATTGATGCGATAACGTGGCACATAGATGATTTTCCCGTCTTTGTTCGCGAAAACCGGCCAAACGTAACGCAAACGAACTGGCATATTCCAATTGGAGAAAAGCGATCTAACGGTATATAGATACCCATGGACTTCATAAGTATCCGAGGGAAGCGCGGTTCTGATGGTAAGAGGGTAATCTTCCGCATGAATTCCACGGTCTTCCGCGCCCATTGTAAAGTCGATATCGAAGTTCTCGGTTTTCAAGATTCCAGGGGCATCTAAGTGATACGTGTATGGAAGTTTGTCGAAATTCCTACCAATCGTAAGGACATCATATTCCTTGATGATATAAACCCCTTCGGCCACTTTCATGGAAAGGTTTGGCTGAGGAGCAAGGCAGAATTTGCGGATTTCCTGAATCTTCGAAGCGGTTAAGTGGACGGGAGTATCCGCATTAGAGACGAAGCGCATCAAAGTGGAGACGAATTCATCATATGGAAGGGCGATCAAGGCGCGGATTTCTAATTCCTCTCCGCTATCGATCTTTTTGTTGATGGCTTCGGTCAACCTTTCGGTTTCGTCGTTCTCCTCCCTCATTTCCTGGAGAATACGTTCGCGGTCGATTTCACTCATCGCGGCGATTTCGCGGCGAATAGGCGAACGGGTAAACTGGTTTTGGAAATTATCGTTAGACGCGGAAAAGGGGACACGGTTCTCGTGGTTATAGTCGATTAGGTCCTCATGGGAAAAATCAAGAAGCGGGCGAAGGACGATCATCCCATCAACGGTCGCAGAAGGGGCTAGACCATAATGGGCGACTTTGCCATCGCCTCTTTTTTGGGTGAGGTAGGTTTCGATCAAATCGTCCTGTTGGTGGGCGATAAGAAGGGCCGCGGCATTATATTTCTCGTAAATGGTTTTGAAGAAAGAATAACGGACACGCCTCGCCCAATCGTTGAAGGTTTCGTTTTCCTTCATTTGGGAAGCGGCAGGAAGACCATCGGTATCAAAGCCTTCGAAGGGGATTTCTTTTTCTGCGCAATAATCCTTTAGGTGATTGAAGTCATCATTGGAGGCATCGAATTTGTGGTAGTTGACGCAACAAACAACGAAGGTAACGCCTTCTTTGCGGAGCATGTCGAGCAAAGCCATTGAATCCGGGCCAAAGGTTCCAGATAAGAGGTAGGTGGCTTTCTTATCGAATTTGTGATCTAACATGGTTGTTCCTCCTAGTTAACTGAGTCATTGACGACTTCATATAGTGAATCGGCTTGATCTTTGTTGGCAAATGGGCGGACTTCGTTAATCTTAACCGTCAACGTTCTTCTGCCTAAATGCAAAGTTAGAAGATCGCCCGGATTAACTTCCGAGGACGGTTTTGCCGTTTTCCCATTCACCTCTATAAAGCCTCCATCGCAAAGCTCTTTTGCGACTTCGCGCCTCTTAATGAGGCGGCTGACTTTTAAGAATTTATCAATCCTCATGGCCAAATTCTACCACATTCCCTTATAAGGGTATGTGATTAGTATATCGAATTTTGCACATTTTGCTTCTAATTTGCTTTGGTCCTGTTTATATAGGCCTTATCGACGGCCTTCATGACTTTCTCCAAATCGTTGATCCAATCATCGTTGACCTTCTTAACCGTTATCGATAATTTCTTTCCCGAAAAACCCGCTCGGATGAAGGAAAGATACGGAACCACCAAATTGAAAAGATCGTTCCCGATTCCATCAATCCTCGAGAAGTGGTCGGAAAGGGAGATGACCACGCGGTCATCATATTCTTCCAAGGATTCGAATTCCTCTTTTTCGGCAAGGATATCGATGCGTTTTTTGGTAATGAGCAAAACGACTTCCTCGGGCAATTTTCCATATATGTCCTTCATCTTTTTCTGGAAAGAGCCCAATTGTTCCATTGTCTTAATCTCTTCCAATTCTTGGTAAAGCTGAATCTTATCTGACTTGGAGGCGTATTGTTTTGGGATATAGGCATCCAATCGGAATAAGCGGTTTGGTTTAACTTCTGGAGGAAGTATACCGCTCTTTTTGCTCGCTACCGCCTCATCCAATAGCTTCAAGTAAAGGTCTAAACCGATGGAATCGATAAAGCCCGCTTGCTCAGAGCCCAAAATATCACCGGCGCCTCTAATCATCAAATCACGTTGGGCAATTTTGTATCCCGACCCTAGTTCGGTAAATTCCTGGATGGCGGAAAGACGCTTTCTCGCGTTTTCGTTCATGTTTTTACCCTGGGGATACATCAAATACGCATAGGCTATGCGGTTGCCGCGGCCAACGCGGCCCTTTATTTGATAAAGCTGGGATAGTCCGAATATTGAAGCGTTTTCGACGATAATCATATTCGCGTTAGGAACATCGATTCCATTTTCGACGATCGACGTACAAATCAGTACATTGATTTCTCCCTCATAAAACTTCTCCATGGTATCTTCGATTTGTTCCTTTTCCATTTGCCCATGGACAACCCCGATGGAAGCGCCTTGAATGCGCCTCGCCATCTTTGAGGCAACCGCGAAGATGCTATCCACCCTATTATGAAGATAGAAAACCTGTCCGCCCCTGGATAGCTCCCTTTGGATTAGTTCATCGGCGATGGATTCCTTAAACGGAACCACGTGGGTTTCGATAGGCATGCGGTCTTGAGGAGGGGAATTGATCTCCGAGATTGGACGGATGCCCGCTAAAGACATTTGTAATGTTCTAGGTATTGGAGTAGCGGAAAGAGTGAGGACATCCACCTGATTTTTCATTTCCTTGATTCTTTCTTTCTGCTCGACGCCGAACCTTTGCTCTTCATCGACTATTAATAAACCAAGGTCTTTGAAGGCTATTTCCTTAGATAAAAGACGGTGGGTTCCAATGGCCAAATCGATTTGGCCGTTCTTTAGTTTTTCGATTGCCTCTTTTTGCTCGGCGGGGGAGACCATTCTAGAGAAAAGGGCAATCTTCACTCCAAAAGTCGCAAACCT
>ONFU01000049.1 GCA_900317165.1 uncultured Erysipelotrichaceae bacterium | reverse complement strand
TTGTTGACGGCGAACCAGGCGAAGGTACCGGTGGCACCGGCGGCGGCGACTCCGGCCGCGACTAGGGACATGGCGGCCAATGCGATTTTCTTGGTGTTTTTCATACTCATTTTTTCCTTTGGTTGTGTAATCAGTTTTGGGGATTTCCCCTTAGACGAATAAAAGGTTGCAATGAAGCAACGGGATCCTGATGGTTTTCTTTTTCGTCTATTTTGTTTTGGGCAATGCGCTTTGGAACCGGTTCCGAACGAGGCTTTCGTTCAGGCGTTTTTCCTAACGCACCAATATTTTAGAGGTAAATTTATTATCAATGCAATAGGGAATTTTTAAATAAAAGTTTCGATAAATGGCTTACTTTAGAAAAATGTGTGAAAAAAGTTTGTTTTTGATCGCTTCTTTTAATGCGCGTTTTCTCATCGATCCGAAGAATTCCAAGTTGAGGCCATTTGGATCGGTTGACCACTTCTATTATATGGCCTGGTTAAGGCTCTTGGCGTTAAATAATAAAAAAGTTTTATGCGCATCCGTTTCCTTATTAATTAATAATATATACGCGTGCATAGGAAGAAAATTTTGATTTGCAATATCCTACTTTGTGGTATTATATTCCCCGAAAAGACGGATTTTTTTGAATTATGAACAAGAATAAGAAAATCGGATTGATAGTCGCAGGAGCCGTGGAACTCGCCCTCATCGTGTTCTGCCTCATCGTCTCCATCCTCGTCATGTCCACGCTTCATACGTTCGCTGAATACGGGAACGAGGCCGCCAAGTTGAATCTTGAGAAGAACGGTCCGATGATCGGATGGTTCCAGAACAACCCAACCCCCTTCTTCCTGATCATCGTCGTCCCAATGCTCGTGATCCTCGTCGTCGATGTCGTCTACATCGTCATGTACGCGGTCAAGAGGGAAAGCAACCTCTCCGAGCAAGAGATGAAGATCCTCGAAGAGCAAGCTAGGAACCAGGCCAAAGATGAACTTAGGGCCGAGATTATGGCAGAGCTCGAAGAAGAGGAAAAGAAAAAAGGCGAGAAGGCCGAATAAGAAAAAAGAATCGATGCCATCGGAAAACCGATGGCATTTTTATTTATCTTATATATGCCGTTTTGGCATTGTTATAAAGATATTTATGCCATTTTGGCATGTGGCAATTTGTAATATACCCGAAAGAGTATCGTCTTATGGACAAGCCATTCAGAAGATTGTAAAAATCGAACGGTATTCAGCCTCAATTGTTAATGGCCCTATAGAGGAACCTAACATGGTTGGCGATTCAATTAAGATTAGGTTGATCCGGCTGTCCGAGTATTTGAAGAACATTTCAATTAAGTTCAAGGAAAACCACAACGATATCCCTTGGGCTGAAATCTCCGGTTTTAGAAACAGATCGTGCATGATTACGGAGAAACTGATTATAGGGTTGTCTATGACATAATCGAAATAGATATTCCGAGACTAAAAGAGGCCTTCGAAGCAACCCTTGAAACTGCCGTTTAGGCAATGTGCACAGTGGATTTGAGTTGTTTCCGTCACCTTAAAAAATCATAAAAAATAGATGGCAAATCCATGAAAAAAATTATGACAAAAATGCGAAAAATGTCGCAAAACATAGATTCCATCGAATGAATTTTTTATTCAAAAAGGTATTGACACGCATAGGAAAAGAGACGAAAATAACCACGACAAAGGCAAAGTCAGGGAAACCTGGCGGCGCAAAGCTAATAGGGCCTTCGAAAGATGGCAGCCAGTTACCAAAGCAGAAACAAAGACCAAATCAGGCTTTGTGGGCAACTAGGCTGACATCTGATTTTTGTTTCAAGAGGCTATGGGATTGTCAAACAACTACTCCTCGGGTGAAGTGATCCTGATGGTAAAGCGAAAGCTTGGACCCCTGGAGAAGAGATGGCATAAGCCAGCAATTCCAAAAACTATACCTTGTGGTTAGTTTTGCTAAGTGTAGCTAGGGGCCTCGCCCAAATTGAAGGCGTTTAACATACACACTTTCATGATGGACTCACACCCCTGCTCAATTAATGGGAGTCTTTAACCTTGTCGAAGAAAAGCAAAGAAACGAAAGACAAAGCCCCAGAGAGCAAAGCTCCGGAAAACAAGGGCTATCCTTCTCCTTACCAGAACCCTGGGCGCATGAACGCCTACCTTAAGGGTTCGCGTGCCGCCAAAAGGCGCAGAAGGAAGAAGATCGCCGCTGTTATTTTCGGGATTGGTCTTACGGGCGTAACGGTGCTAGGTATTGTAGCGTTTTTAGGTCGCGTTTCTGGCAACTTCACAATTAGGCTCGATAACCACGTATCTGACGCAACGATCGCACTATCCAAAAACCCGGCCGTAGGGGACAAACAGTCCTTCTTGGTCGCTGGCGCTTTGGAAGACGCTAAGGCTTGTGCGGCCGAGGAAGCCTACACATGGGCCCTTACCCATATGTATGGCGAAGTCGATGATGAAGGTAACCGTACCGGAAATCCATCGACCGGCTATCACCGCTTATCGCAGACCATCCGTTCGGAGGGCAAAGAAGTCCCCGTTCAGAAGGCGATCCTATACGTCTATTACCTGCAAAACGAATCCTTCCGCGACGTCACCTTTGATATGGACATGGTTTTAACCGCCTATGTCAAACCGACCAACGCGGCCAATGAACCCTATTCTTATTTACGTATCGCGACATTCGATAATGTCTATGATCCGCTTAACCCGTATAGTGAGGGTGTCGATCTCAATTTCACCGTCTATGCGGCCTTAAACGAGAACAACACGAACACGTTGCGTGGCGTGACCGACCCGGAATATAAGGATAATGGAATAATTGACCATGCTGAATGCAAGGGAGCCTTCGTCTATCAGGATCTGGTTGTCGATGGTGAGAAGACAAAGATAAGGAATCCTAACGTCTCCACCGTCCCGGAGCTTCGCGGTTATTGCGAACCTCTACTTATGACCACGACCGCGAACGGGGGTAACATCCTTTTCCATAAAGAGGATAAGCTCACTCCCAACGAGATCAGACAATACGGGATATTGTGCTGGATGGAAGGCAACGATCCAGAGTGCATGGGCACCCCGCCAAATGGGGTCGAAATCGCCTTTGGCATCAATTATACGGTCATCGACTAAGGCCTTTTCATCCTAGCAATTGACTTTTCACCAACGACAACCCTTTTTTAATCGCCCGATTTCGCTCTTTTTGGGCGATTAAAAATTACTGCGCGCGTGTATATAATATGCTCGTAGGAGAAAAAAAGAGCGGGAAACGGGTATCGATTATGACCAAAGAAGGCAACGCGGAAAGGAAGAGCTTCATCAGAAGGCCTCGTCTTTTGTACGCGGCCTTTTTAGCGCTTGCGGTAACCCTTGCCGTTAGCGTCACCGCGACCTATGCCTGGTTTGAGGTCTCCAATGCCGCCGAGGTCACGATGATCCAGATCAAGCCTAGATATGATGCTAATCTCTCCATCGGCATGAAGAACGCGGATGGCGTCATCGATTACGGTGAGATCATCGATCCCGAATACATCAAAGACCATGACCCGACATATGAGAACAACAAAGCGTTAAGTCCTTGCTCCAGCATGTTCAAAAGCGATTGGCTCAACGATGAATTCGACCCCGCGGTCGATTACCCCTTGTTATCGCAAGGTTACCAAACCGCCTTGCACGCGGAAGGGAAAACCGGAATCGCCGAGAAGAAGGATTACATCCAGCTCGAGTTCTACTTCCATTCTTCCTACGATTCCTACCTCTATGTCGACCCAGCCTCCTACTTCGATCCGTTACATGACGTTAACCGCATCAAGGCGGAGGAATTAGGGACCGACCTAAATCACCATAGGGCTTTGACCGGAGAGGACTTAGACAAAATCACCGATTGCATCCGCATCTCCTTCCTCTCGGAATCCTGGGGATACACGATCATGGACCCCAATAAGAACGGGGATACCTATCTAGCAGGTCCGCTCGATCTAGATAGGCAAGGGTATTACGACTACGATTCCACCTCGAAGAAAGAACTCTGCTATGGGGAATACCTCGAAGGCAAGGAACCAACCTATACCGATGAGCCGTTAGAAGAAGATATCGGGGATGGTGAATATCAGGATTCCTTCAATTCAAGCCACCGTAAAGGCACATACATGATATCTTCGCCCCAAAGCGAATACGCGGTTGAAGAGGGAGCCTACTCCTTCTCCGACCTCTGCTTGAAGGAATACCAAAACTTCAATGACCCAACCTGGACGAAGCCTCTAGCCTATCTCCCTTCCGGAGAGGATGTGAGGGTCGTCGTCACCATCTATATCGAGGGATGGGATACCGATACGATCGATTCCATCCAAGCAGGCTCGTTTGCCTTGGGCCTAACCTTCAACGCCTTGCTCGATAACATCTAAAAAAAGCTTATACCGTTACTTAGCTTCCTTAAGCCTTGGATTCCATAACTAAGCAACGTTAACGAAAAAAATGGAAATCCGCTTCATCGATAAAGGAGGCAACACAATATGTCTGCTTACTTCACCTATCTCAAAGAAATGATCATCGCCTTCTTCTCCAATTTGGGAAGATGGTTCGTCGATCGTTACGCGGTCCCTTGGGCCGTCGTCCCGGCGGAATTTGATTATTACAACTCCCTTCTTGCGAACTATTCGCCGGATTTCGGGGTCGCTGGATGGATATTCTTCGCTCTCTTCGCATTGCTATTCGCAGCGCTTATCGGAGGCTTAGGATATTTGATCTACTACCTCATCAGGCGTTATGTCCGTTTCTATAAGCGCACCGCCTCGATCGAGCAACTCCAACAGCAGATCGAAGAACTTAACATCGAGCTTTACCAAGCAGTCGCCGAGAAGGATAGGATCCTCCAACTCCAGATCGAAACCCTTGGTGGTGCCGCCCCTGTTAGGACCGGCGAAGTCGTAGCCGCGACTACTGGCGCGGCGGCCGCCGAAGAAGGCGAAGAAGGCGAAGGAGAGACCAAACAGGCCGATGGAACCTTGCGTTTCCCCCGCCTTACTCTCGTCGACCAAAAATACGAGAATTCGCATTTGGTCACCCAACTTCCTCCGGATGCCGCGGATATCACTTTGGCTGGCATTTGCGAGAGGTTCCGCAATTTCGCCTGCTCCCAGATGAGGCTTTATTACACCCCTGAGGCTATCAGGGCCTTCTTTGCTTCTATCGGCACTTCCAAAATCATCATCTTGGAAGGTATCTCCGGTACTGGTAAAACCTCCCTTCCTTATTGCTTAGGAAGGTTCCTCCGCTTTAACGCGGCCATCTGCTCCGTCCAGCCTTCTTGGCACGATAGGTCCGAGCTTCTTGGCTACTATAACGACTTCACCCATAAATTCACCGAGACCGAATTCCTACGCGCGGTATATGAAGCCACTTACCGCGACGATATGTCCATCATCGTCCTCGATGAGATGAACCTCGCCCGTATCGAATACTATTTCGCCGAATTCCTCTCCATCATGGAAATGCCTAACGTTTCCGAATGGAATATCAACCTCGTCGCCGCCCCCGCCCCAGATGATCCAAAGCATTTGCACGAAGGCAAACTCCTTATTCCGCAGAACATCATCTTCGTCGGTACGGCCAATAACGATGACTCGACCTTCACCATCACCGACAAGGTCTATGACCGTTCGATGTCCCTCTTCTTCGATAACAAAGGCGTGGCCTTCGACGCTCCATTCACCGAGCCTCTCACCATTCCTTATGACTATTGGAAAGGCCTATATGACCAAGCTAAGATCGATCACCCGTTAAGCGAATCGACTCTTAAGAAATTCCAGGAACTCGATAGTTTCGTCATTGAGCGTTTCCGTCTTGCCTTCGGTAACCGTATCATGAAGCAACTTGGGGACTTTGTCCCTTGCTATGTCGCTTGCGGAGGCACTGAGCTTGAGGCGGTCGACTATATCTTCGAATCCAAGATATTGAAGAAATTCGAGGTTCTTAACGTCGCTTTCCTCCGTACCCAGCTCACCGAATTGCAGGATGAATTGACTAAGCTCTTCGGTAGGAACGAATTCAAGCGTTCGAAGGAAAAGATCAAACTCCTCATCAAACTCAACTCCTAAGGATAATCCGTTTTCATGGCGAAGAAAGACGTAAAGAAAAACGATCTTAATCTCCTTGATGACGCCCAAAAAGCCTATTTGGGACGCATTGAGGAACTTGTCCGTAACGACAAGGATTTTCGCGCGCTCCTTCTTCGCGTACAGGAAAAGGGCAAGAACTACGTAGGTCAATCAAGCCGAATCGAAAACAAGGACTATGACCCGAAGTTCGTCGAGATGCTTGAAGAGGGCTTCAGCCATATCGACGCGATCATCGCGAAGCCCCGTTCCTTCATTAAGGAAGACCCAACCGTCATGGATGCCGGGCGCGCGAAGAAAATCAACGCCCAAACGGTCGTCCATTTGGCTTCGCATACCCAATTTGTCTACGATATCGATAAGAAGACGGGTGACGTCACCCCGATGAAGCTCCTCTCCATCGAATCCGATGTCGATTACGGCATCTATGAGAACCGTTTCGTCATGACCCTCATCAGGAAATGCGCGATCTTCATCGAAAGGCGTGTCAATTACATCAAGGACCACGGCGAAACCCGTGACTCCGACCTCCTCCTTCTCCATACCGAGACCGATGTCGATGGGGCAAGATATGAGGTCGATTCCCGCATCAAGGTCTCCACCCCATCTTTAGATGAAGGTAAGGCCGAACAAAACGAGGACTTGCTCAACAGGTTATATTCGCTTCGCGAACGTTGCTCCTATTATATGCGTTCTCCCTTTATGGAACTCATGAAGGGTCAAAAGGAAGTCGCGAACCCGATCCATATGACCAATATGATCGTGAAGCAGCCCGATTACAAAGCCTGCTACACCTTATGGCAATTCCTCGATAACTACCTCGATTTGGGTGTTAGGTATAACGTCACCGAAACCGAGCAGACCTACGACGATGAATATTTCGAGGCGATCTATGGCATTTTGGTCGCCGAGATGCTTA
The DNA here is from genome assembly GCA_900317165.1 of uncultured Erysipelotrichaceae bacterium. GTDB lineage: Bacteria > Bacillota_I > Bacilli_A > RFN20 > CAG-826 > Alloenteromonas. The sequence goes on along the minus strand of ONFU01000049.1, from coordinate 1,355 downwards.
CTTTGCGTTCCCGCATCGTCAAAGACAAAGTCATCGAAAACGAAAAGAAGAAAAAGACCAAACGCATCGTCCCGAAGGTTTTGTTTACTCTCGAAGACGAGACTTACTATAACGGCAAATTCCTCTATGACGCCTATCCCGAAGCACGTCCGGATCCCGACACCCCACTCATGCCAACTCCGGAAGAATGCAAGAAGGAAAGGGAGAGGTTAGAGAACAAGCGTAAGGAAGACCTCATCCGTAAGGCCCTTATCGACGCGGCCATCGAAGAACAAAAACGCAAAGACATCGTCGAAGAGGCCAACAGAAGGAAAGAAAAGGAAGAGGAAGAGGAAAGGCTCCAACGCGAAAGGATGCGTCTTGCCGCCCTCGAAGAGGAAAGACGCCGTGCCGAGGAAGAAAGGCTCAAGGCCCTCGAAAGAGAGAAACGGAAGCAAGAGGAAAACGAAGAACTCGCTCGCCTCCGTGCCCGCATCAGACGCGAGGCCGAACTCGACAAACTCGGATATCGCGCGAAGGACTTCCCCCATCACGAAGAAGACGGCTACCTTTCTCCGGAAATCGCAGAAGGCAGCATGCCGAACTTCGTTTCGCCCACCCTTCCGTTCGATCAAATCCTCGCTTCCTTCCTTGAAGAAGAGGAAAGAAAGGCCAGAGAAAAGCGCGAAGCCGAAGAGAATGCGAAACGCGAAAGAATCGAAAACGCCATCAAAGAGGAAAAACGCAAGAACTTGGCCGCCCTTGGCTATCACGAGGAAGACTTCCCAAGCCATTTCGAAGATGGCGGAAATGCCCTCGAAGCCCCCTCTGGGCTTACACCGAATTTTGCTTCGCCTTCCAAAGATCTCGGAGCCCTTATCGAAAAAGAGGAAATCAAACCTGTCGAAGAAACCAAGCCTCTTGCAAAAGAAGGCGTCCCAACCGAAGTGGTCGCCCCTTCTGCAAGAATCGAAGGCCCAATCGGCGGAGAAGGAACGGGAACCCCGGTTCCAGTCCCATATCAAGAAGCCCCATCAGCCAAAGAAGAGATTATGGCCCATGCTCTTCTTACTCCAAATGGTCCAACCCCAGATTTCGAATCCCCATATAAAGATCTCAGGAACGTCGTTGCGATGGCAGACTTGCCGCCATTTGAAGAGCAGCAACCCGAGGAGATCCAAGAAGATAACCTTCCAATCGAGGAATCCGTCGAGGAAGAAAAATCCGGCTTTACCGGGATTACCCGTCTTTCATTCGCGGAAAAACTTGCGAAGGCCGACGAAGAACTCTATAGGATGTATCAGGAAATCCATGATCATATCCTCCTATATGAGGTCGAGATCACCCCAAGCGATAAGGGCGAAAACGTCTATAAG
>ONFU01000086.1 GCA_900317165.1 uncultured Erysipelotrichaceae bacterium | reverse complement strand
ATATCGGAAATGCAGAATCCCGCCATATTGACGCCCATATCGGTCGGGGAGAAATAAGGGGATTCTCCGAAAATCGCGGAGATTAGCCTATTCAAAACGGGGAAGATCTCAACGTCGCGGTTATAATTGACCGTCGAAATCCCATAATGCTCCAAATGGAAGGGGTCGATCATGTTGACGTCATCCAAATCCGCGGTCGCGGCCTCATATGCCAAATTGACGGGATGCTTCAAGGGAAGGTTCCAAATCGGGAAGGTCTCGAATTTGGCGTAACCGGATTTGATGCCATGGAGCGAATCGTGGTAGATTTGCGATAAACAGGTAGCCATCTTTCCTGATCCAGGGCCCGGAGCGGTGACGACCACAAGGGAACGGGAGGTTTCGATATAATCGTTTTTCCCATAGCCATCCTTGGAGACGATCGTATCGATATCGTAAGGGTAATTAGGAATCGCGTAATGACGGTAGGTCTTTATCCCTTGTTTGGCCAATATCCTCTCGAAGCGTTTCGCGCCTTTTAAGGGGGCGTATTGGGTTAAGACGACGGAGCCAACATATAAACCCGCTTCACGGAAAGCGTCAATTAGGCGGAGGACGTCTTGGTCATAGGTAATGCCAAGATCCTCCCTGACCTTCGCGTCCTCGATCGATTTGGAATTAATCGCGATGATGATCTCCGCTTCGTCTTTCATCTCCAAAAGCATCTTGAGTTTGGTATCTGGAAGGAAGCCAGGCAAAACGCGGGAAGCATGGAGGTCATCGAAGAGTTTGCCGCCGAATTCAAGGTAGAGCTTTCCGCCGAAATTAGCGATTCTCTCTTTGATTTTCTCGCTTTGGATGCGGACGTACTTCTCGTTATCGAACCCGATTTTGTTCATACTCATACCTCTAATTCCAACAAAAGGAGATGCTTCCTTTATGGATAGACTTGCTTTTGCCTTAGCAAAAACAACATGGGGAAATTATAAAGCCTCGCTTTCTTTTTTATAGGGGGAAAATGAAAAAGACAAATAAAAGAAAAAGCGCGTCAAGCGACGCGCCGATTCTCCTTTTTGGTGCCCTCACCCTTAGTCGAAAAGAGGTCTGATCCTTACCATGGATCCGTTCTACCGCTGAACTATGAGGGCGGTAACGTGCCTAGGGAAGATGGGTTGCCCTTCCTTAGGAACGAAGCAAATTATAGAGGGAATCGACACTCTTTGCAAAGTATTTTTCTTTCTTATGGCAACACCCACATCCTATTGGTATATAGGAAAATATAAAAGAAAAGAAAAAGAGCCGTTTTGAAGACGGCTCAATGATTGGTTCTTGTTAATTTAGTTTTTCAAGAATCGAGAGGAGATGGAGGTTATTCGCATGTTCTCTCAATGGGATTAGGCGAATTCTAAAGGGGGCCTCTTCATTCTTGCCTTTGACTAGGCATTCATAGGAGATTTCCTCGTTCCCATTCGCGACTCCCTCGGCGATTTTCCTTGCGCTTGGACGGTTCTTCTCATCGATCCTCTCGATAAAGGAGAAATCGTTAAGTTCCTTCTCGAGTTCCTTCGTGGTAAGGCCGAAGAAATCGGCTAAGCCAAAGCTAACGACGGAGAATTCGAGTGTATCGTTACGGATTCTGCCAAAGGCCATCGTCGCGGAGGAATAGTTGCAGATCTCTTTCAACATCTGTTCCTTATCGGTTAGGTCGGTGATGTTATTGGCGATGCCATAGAAGCGTTTTCCGTCTTCCTTCTCGCCTAGATAATAGAAACGCATGTTGAAATCGGTAAGGGTCCCGTCGATTTTATAGAAACGCAATCGGCCCGAGGATCCTCCCAAACGGTTTTCGACCGCCTTATCTAGAAGCTCGTAAAGCCTTGGACGGTCTTCCTCTGGAACGACGTTTTGGATTGAGCATAGCTTCTCATGGAAATCAGGGACATCGACGGAACTATAGAATTGCTCGTTGAAACGGACGATATCGATGTTATCGCCCTTATAGGAATATAGGGCGACCGCGCCGAGGATGTTATTTAGCATCGCGTCGCTATAGACGTTCGCGTCAAGGAATTCCCTGATGCGGAATTCCTCGTTAGCCTTAACGACGAAACCGCGGGGATCGATCATGCCGGGTTGTTCGATTAATTCTATGAAATCCTCTTGCTTCATCGGACGGTAGAAATAATAGCCTTGGACATAACGGCAGCCTAAGCCATCGAGGAAGTCTGTTTCCTCCTTGGTCTCGACTCCTTCGACGATGATCGGAATCGCGATTTGCTTGGCCATATTGATGACCGATTCAAGGATACGAATGGCCTTTTCGGTCTCTTTTTCTTCTCCTTTGATATTGAGGAAGCCGGCATCTAACTTAATCGCGTCTAGGGCGATCGTGGAAAGCATGTTGAGTGAAGAATAACCTGAACCGAAATCATCCATGAGGACACGGAAACCATCCGCGCGGAGATTTTTGACGAGTTCTGCGATCTTCTCCTCCGTTTCCATATAGGCACTCTCGGTGATCTCGATCTTTAGATAATCGCGAGGAATGGCATATTTCTCGGTTAGGTCATGGAAATATTTGGCGACGTCGATTGAGAAGATATCCGCGCGTGAGACATTGATTGAGACAGGGACGACAGGAAGGCCTTTATCGAGGCGGTCCTTCATCTTCTTGACAACATCTTCCCAGATGTATTTATCCATATCGATGATGAAGCCATATTTCTCAAGGACGGGGATAAAGTCCACGGGCATCACCATCTTGCCGTCTTTCTTGATCCATCTAGCGAGGACCTCGGCTCCGACAACCTTATGGCTAGAGATGCGGCATTGGGGTTGGAGATAGAAAGTTATCTCGCCTTCGGATAAGGCGTTCATGAATTCGTTAAGGATGCGGAGTTCCGTTTCGGTTTGCTCATGCATCTTCGGGTCATAGAGCCTGATGCGGTTACGGATATCCTTCTTGGCCTGCTGGCTAGCGATGGAGGCGCGGTCGATCATCTCGCGGACTTCGGCTTTGCCATCATATAAACAAACGCCGATCGCCGGCATAAAGCCAAATGAGGAGCCTAGATTGATAATAGCTTCCCTAATCTTTTCGAAGATCGCGGTTATGTTCTCTTTATCAAAATAAGTAAGAAGGACGAAATCATCGGAACCCAAATACCCGGCGATCCCGTTTTCCCCGCGATGATCTTGGAGGATGGCCCCTATCTCGGTGAGGATGGTGTCGCCTTTTTGCCTGCCGAACCATTCATCGAAGAATTTGAAATGCTCGACGTCGAGGCAGACGATGCACCAAGGCTTACCGGAATGGGCCTTGATGGTACGGCTAGCTTCCTTGATGAAGCTTCTCTCCTCAAATAGTTTAGTCGTGGGGTCACGGCGAAGGGACTTTTTGTCCTCAATGTATTTATTGACGCGCGAATCGCGTTTATAACGGTTATCGACGTCAAGGATATAGAACCTGACGTGGTTTTTGGGAAGTCCGTTTTCTTCGCCCATAAGCAGGGCCTGCTCCGTATAATGGTAGGTCCCATTTTGGAGACGATAACGATAATTACCATAGAGGAAATGGCGGAGGGGGGATTTCTCTAATCTTTCGACCATGCCCTTAGGATCCATGACGGAAGCGAAGATCTCGCGGTCATCGGGATGGATGACGTGGTCAAAGGCATATTCATAAAGCGCGGGGTAAGTCTCTAGGGCCGATTCCGGGGGATAGGCGTATTTGCCATCAAGAAGATAAACTATCTCGAAAACGCCGGTCTCCGTATCGATATCGACGATCGCGTCCGCGGATGAATTATCGAGGAAATCGCGGAGGTTAAATCCTTCCTTGCCAGTAAGCAGCAAGCGGAAGAAGGCATCTCTTTCTCTTGAATTGGGCATAGTCGTCTTTAAAACTGAGGCAATTATAGCACATATGTATGGGTTTAAAGATTTTTTCTTTAAAAGGCATATATAGGGAAACGGTGGGGGATAGGAAAACAAAAGAAGCGAAACGTATATCGTTTTGGGTTAGGAAGTCGCTTTCCTCTTGGCGGTTTTGATGGGTTTGACCCCGCGTAATCTTTCATAACGCCTATCCGCTTTTTGCTCTAAGGTATAGCCAAAATAGCAGATACGGGTATCAAGATGGACGATCATATGGAATAAGGGATAGGTGAATAGCCTTCTTGGGGTAAAGACGAAGAATAGCAGCAATAATGTTATTCCTTCAATAAACATGAAGCCCGTATTCCCCCCTTGGCTAAGAAGCGACTTATTAATATAGGTTAGATAATGGTTGATTCCAGTTACTATTAAAGCGATTGCCAATAAGGGGACGAAGGCTTTGAAGAACCCAAAGAACCTCTTTTTACTTAGGTTAGCGATAGAAGGGATAAAAAGAATTATAAGGAACATCGCCAATAGGGAGCCGACAAGGATAACCCCAACGTTATCGGGAAGGAAGATCCCCAAAATCAAGGAGGCCGAAGTGAGGATGATGTTACTTATTAATAAAGGGGCCCTGACGGAAGCTTTCTTCCTAACGAAGCATAGATAGAAGGAAATTGGGGTATAGAAAAGCAAGATGATCGCGACCACTTGGACGGGGAGGCGGTTATATTCATGGAACCA
>ONFU01000102.1 GCA_900317165.1 uncultured Erysipelotrichaceae bacterium | reverse complement strand
CGACATTGAAAAGGAGATTGAAATCCTTATCTACCCCTAGGAAGGTCCCTTTCCTTTTGTCTTTTTCTTGATACCCTCTTTTTCCTAAAAGGAAATCATGGGTTTTAAAATAGGAGAGGCAATATTCCTTCATGTCCTCTTTAAGGAAAGTCTCCACGATGGCTTGGAAAAGGCCATCTTTGAAGGAAGAAACATCAACCTTCTTTCCAGTTTCTAGGAAAATAGAGGTCGGGGGTCTACGGTATTCGCCTTCGAAGGAAGGCTGGTTAAGGTTGATGCCGATTCCGATTATCAAATAATCAGGCAATGATCCTTCAAGGAGGATGCCCGCGACTTTCTTCCCGTGGATATAAATGTCGTTAGGCCATTTGATGGAGACCCCTTCAACTCCTTCTTTTTCTAGGAATTCCGATATGGATACAGCGGAAGGAAGAGAAAGAAAAGGGCCATAGTTCAAAAGTGGATGGTCCTTAATAAGAAGTGAGAATAATAAAGAACTCCCTTTCTCGGAAAGCCATTTCCTATCGTTTCTTCCCCTACCTTCTTTTTGAAAGGAAGAGGAGACGAAGGTAAACGGTGGTAGCGAGGTCCAATTCCTCTTAATGAAGGAGGACGTGCTATCAATTTCCTCGAAATGGAGCTCTTTGATTTCCATTGTCGTTTATCGCTTAAAGGAACAATAACAGCAATACACCAGCGGCAACCGCGGAGCCAATGACTCCGGCGACGTTTGGTCCCATCGCATGCATAAGGAGGAAGTTCGTCGGATCTTCCTTGAGTCCTTCTTTATGGACGACCCTAGCGGCCATAGGAACGGCGGAGACGCCGGCTGCGCCGATCATCGGGTTGACCTTGCCCTTCGTCAATACGCACATCAGCTTGCCTCCTAACACACCAAAGGCGGTCGCGAAGGAGAAGGCGATGATGCCAAGAACGAAGATAAGGAGGGTATCGACCCTAAGGAAGGTCGCGGCGTCGGCCGTGCAGCCAACGCAGACGCCAAGGAGGATGGTGACGATATACATCAAACTGTTGGCGAGGGTTTCGGTGATCTTTGGGACGACACCCGATTCCTTGATGAGGTTACCTAACATCAAGCAGCCGATGAGAGGTCCGGCGGAAGGAACGATCAATGTGGTGACGATCGTAACGATAATCGGGAAAAGGATACGTTCGAGTTTGCTGACTTCCCTTGGGGTCTCCATCTTGATGGACCTCTCCTTCTTCGTGGTGAGAAGACGGATTATCGGAGGCTGGATGACGGGGACCAAAGCCATGTAGGAATAGGCTACGATAGCGATGGAAGAGAGGTAATCGGGCGCGAGTTTGCTCGTGACAAGAATCGCGGTTGGGCCATCGGCTCCACCGATGATACCGATGGAGGAAGCGATGTTGGCATCGAAATTGGTCCAGTTAAGACCGTTTTTGCCGATCGCGATAGCGCCAATGAAGGTGATGAAGATACCAAGTTGGGCCGCAGCGCCAAGAAGCATGGTCTTCTTATTGGCGATAAGCGGTCCGAAATCGGTCGTGGCGCCAATGCAAAGGAATATCAAGCATGGGTATATACCCCATTTGACCCCATAATAGAGGAAGCCAAACATTCCGGTGTAATCGGCGTTATAGGCATCATTGATACGGGCAATTGAGACCGCATCGATGATATTCGGATTATTGCCTAAGAAGGTATGAATCTCCGCTAGGCTCACCATTTGGCCCGTTTCGAGGTTCATCCCGCTAGGGCCAAGGAGGGTGTTTGCGGAAGCGAGATCGATGCCCGCTTTGGCGGAAAGGGAGACCGCATCATAGGTCGAGGCCCCCTTCGCGAATATTTCCTTGCCAACGCCAGGGAGGTTAACGAGCAACATCCCAAAGGCGATTGGCAAAAGGAGGTAGGGCTCAAACTTTTTGCGAATCGCGAGGAAAAGCAAAAGCAGAGCCACGAGAATCATGATGAGGTTGAGATAACCGCCATTCCGGAAAAACCCGGCGACTCCCGTACTCTCGAAGAAGGCACTTATGGTTTTTATAAAATTCTCCATAAACACCCTTTCTTAACGAATGACCGCGATCCTTTCTTTGGAAGCCACGTTGCTTCCCTTGGAAACAAGAACCTCGACGACCTCGCCATCATATGGGGAGACGACGTCGTTTTCGAGTTTCATCGCCTCGATAACGCATAAAACGGTGCCTTTGGTAACCTTGTCGCCAGGTTTGACCAAGACTTTGGTGACCTGCCCTTGGATTGGGGAAAGGACTTCCTGACCTTGGACCGGTCCAGCGGCCACGACTTTCGGTTCCGCGTCCTTTGGGGCTTCGGCCTTAGGGGCAGCGGGCGCCGCGGCGTTATTCTCCTCGACCGCCTCGAGCTCGACGCGGTAGGCTTTTCCGTTGACTTTGATTTTGTAGACTTTCATAGCAGTTACTCCTCAATTCTGGTAATCGAGACGATACGTGCGTCCTTTTTCGTCTCTTTGTGGAAATCGATGACGGCCGTCAAAGCGGCAACGACCGCGTCTTCATCGTTTGCTAGAATCGCATTCTCTTTGCGTGGGAGGATGTTCATCTTCCTTTCAATCGTATCCGTACCCTTTTGGGCGAGATAGGTGATGAAGATGACTACTCCTAGCGCGAAGAAAACGATAAGGATAGCGATAAGCGCGATGAGGAGGGCATCCGGAACGTGGATGTTCTCTGGGTTTTTGTAAACTCCGAAGATCGCCATATCAGGCCTCCACGCGGATGGTGGTCACCGCATTTTCCTCGTTGCGTTCGTTGATGTATTTGATGGCAACGTCGCCAAAGAGGGCAATCGAGAGGACGTCCTCATCGGATTTGGCGATACCCTTGTATTGTTTTTTGAGTTCGGCGAATTCCGGCTTGAGGTCATCGGCGGGACGATAGGTGATGACTGGATCATCCCCGATAATCTTCTTCCTGATTTCCTCATTTACCGGCGCGGGGGAAGCCCCATAACGGCCATGGAGGTATTCGTTGATTTCCTTTGGAACCATCTTGTAACGTTCGCCAGAGATGACGTTGAGGACCGCTTGGGTGCCAACCATCTGGGAAAGCGGGGTGACAAGAGGCGGATAGCCCATGTCCTTACGGACGAGGGGGACTTCGGAAAGAACCTCGTCGAGGCGTTGTTCGGCGCCTTGGGCCTTCAATTGATTGATGAGGTTAGAGAGCATGCCGCCCGGAACCTGGTATTTGATGATGTTCGCGTTAACCGAAAGAACCTTCGGATTAAGCAACCCATTACCTAGATATTTGGCACGGACGCTTTGCATCTTGGATGCCGCCGCATTGAGCATATCGACATTAAGATGGGGATCGTATTCGGTGCCTTGCAAGGCGAAATTAAGCGACTCGGTGCAAGGTTGGCTCGTTCCGCCAGAAAGAGGGGAAAGGGCGCAGTCGACGATATCGACACCGGCTTCGATGGCTTTGAGGTAAGTCATCTCGCAGAGTCCAC
>ONFU01000125.1 GCA_900317165.1 uncultured Erysipelotrichaceae bacterium | reverse complement strand
CGGGCGGAGATATCCATTAAGCGATCGAGACGGACATAGAAGTCTTCTTTGTCGGTCGCAAGATAAGCGATACGTGGCATGTTAATCGTGACGACGCCAACGGAACCGGTGGATTCGCCAGATCCGAAGAATCCGCCGCTCTTCTTACGGAGCTCACGGAGGTCAAGGCGTAGACGGCAGCACATGGAACGGACATCGCTTGGCTTCATATCACTATTAATATAGTTGGAGAAGTAAGGGGTGCCATATTTCGCGGTCATCTGGAAGAGGAGCTTGTTGTTTTCTGTTGGGGACCAGTCAAACTCACGTGTGATGGAATAGGTTGGGATTGGATATTGGAATCCACGGCCATTGGCATCGCCTTCGATCATGGTTTCGATGAAGGCTTTGTTGACCATTTCCATTTCCTTCTTGCAATCGCCATAGGTGAAATCCATTTCCTCACCGCCGACGATGGCTGGGAGGTTCACCATATCATCGGGGACGTTCCAGTCGAGGGTGATGTTGGTGAATGGGGATTGGGTGCCCCAACGGGATGGGGTATTAACGCCAAAGATGAAGGATTGAATGCACTGCTTGACCTCTTTGTAGGTAAGGTTATCGACTTTGACGAAAGGAGCGAGATAAGTATCGAAGGAGGAGAAGGCCTGTGCGCCAGCCCATTCGTTTTGCATGATGCCAAGGAAGTTGACCATTTGGTTGCAAAGGGTCATCAAGTGGCGGGCTGGGGCAGAGGTGATTTTGCCAGGGACTCCGCCAAGGCCTTGCTGGATGAGTTGCTTTAAGCTCCAGCCGGCGCAATAGCCGGTAAGCATGGAAAGGTCATGGATATGAATATCGGCGTTTCTATGGGCATCAGCGATTTCCTTGTCATAGACTTCGGAGAGCCAATAGTTTGCGGTGACCGCGCCGGAGTTGGAAAGGATCAAGCCACCAACGGAATAGGTGACGGTGGAGTTTTCCTTAACGCGCCAGTCGGCAACGCGGAGGTAGTTATCGACGACGTTCTTGAAGTCGAGGGAGGTGTTCTTGACGTTACGGATGGCGCTGCGCTTTGCACGATAATCCATGTAGGATTTGGCGACATCGACATAACCGGTCTGGAGAAGAACCATCTCGACGGCGTCTTGGATATCTTCGACACCGATGACTTCGGCTTTGATCTTGTCGTTGAAGAGGCTGGTAACGCGGAGAGCGAGAAGCTCAAGGATATCGGCGTTGATCTCTTTATGTTCAGCCGTGAAGGCACGGTTTAGGGCATTTTCGATTTTCTTGAGGTCGAATGGGACGAGTGTGCCGTCTCTTTTTGATACTTGTAGCATGTTGTTACTCCTTGATGAATTGCGTGTTATAGAAACATGGGCAGTGGGTTTTAAAATTCCGTTTAACCGCCCAGCGATCTATGGATTGCTGCGCCTCTTTGAGGCTGTGCGGCGATTATGATAACGGAGGCCAAACAAAATGCAATTATCAAATTCTTTTTATATAAAAAGGATATAAGGAAAAAACTTGCAAAATTAGATTTTCGAAAACGACAATACACGCCCCCCATATTTAGTAGAAAACAAGGAATATGAAGTTTGCTAAAAATTTGTCAATTTAATAGAAAAAACGCCAAATTTATTTGACACTGTATAATTTTCGACGCCCTAATTGGCAATATAGGCTTTTTTCTTTTAGGCAAAGGCTTTTGCAAAAGAAAAAAACACGATACACGCGCACCGTATTTTTATGGAAACTCGGAAAAGTTACGCAGGGGTTATATGGACCATCGAGAAGAACCAATTGAGTAAATTGGTGTATCCGAAGTCAATCCCGAAGAAGAATTTTCCGATATTCCAATAACCTGGATTATCCAATCCCATTGATTGGGTTAAAACATCGGAGAAATTTGGGAAAGCGGTCATGAACGATTTGATTCCGATCGATGTTGACCATAAGCTGAAGAAAGCAAAGCCAAGCCCTAAAGCCAGACCAAGGAAACGGTTCCATAATGCCATTTTCTTCTTTTTCTCTTTGTTATGTCTTTCAATGTTCCAGGAAACTATCCCAATGATGATGGCTCCAATGATAACGATAAGTAACACGACTCCGGCGAAGGCGATGCCAAGGCAGGCGACCTGGGCGATAGCCGTACCGATGATTCCGGCAAAGGTGAAGGTTCCTGAAGCGGGGATCGCATTATAAATAAGATCATCGAGGGTTTGATAAAGCGCTTCGGGAATGAAAAGGCTTGGATATCCTTGATGAAGTATTTCGGCGACCATGTCCTTCAAGGATCCGGTGTTGCCTTGAGCCACCCAATAAACGTAATAGACATCCAAATCGGCTTTGGTCATCTCGGTGGAAAGGTCTCCGCCTGCTTGGCCAATCGCCCCGGATACGACTCCCGAGATGCCCGCGCCTGCACCCGCGTTATATATTAATGTTCCTATTGGGGCACAAAGGAGGAACCCAAGGCCTATCCCTAAGGCGACTGAAAGGATTGTGAAA
>ONFU01000080.1 GCA_900317165.1 uncultured Erysipelotrichaceae bacterium | reverse complement strand
CAATTGCCGCCTGATTCCATAAATTGCAGGAAGAAGAGCCGGTCACCTTCGCGTCGGATTTGACGGCGAAGGTTGAAGGCGAATTAATGCCTTCCGTCATGGATTTGATTGCCCATGGAGTGGTAGAACCTTCGAACGAACCGTTCGTCAACAGCTCCTTCTTTTCTTCTGGCTCCTCGGGATCTGGGTCTGGGATTTCTCCACTATCATCATGGTTGAAGACGTGGATTGAAGGCATTACATAGCCATCTTTATCAAAGAAGGCTTGGTTATCTACGGCGTTGCCACCATACCATTTGCCGGCGTCATCTGGATCATATTCGCCAGCATAGCTGGAAGCCCAGCCGCAGCCGTATTCTTCCCACATCTCATGGTTTTCTTGCCAGGAAGCGCCGTTTACGCTAATCCAGGTGCCTTCCCAATAGGAAACGCCAATACCGCCAGTGGTATCATGAGCAATAGCATCCACTACGTCATAGATTTGATCGTATTGTCCTTGTAAGGAGATTTCATGAGGCTGGACATCCGTCCCCTTTGGGGAGGTGTTGTCATAATAATCCGTATCCTCCGTGGTATAGGCATAGCTTGTTTCCATAACCATAACCTTTTTGTTATACCTCGTCGCAACATCGGAGAGGACGGAAATGCACGGCAACCAAAGCGGAAGGATAGGTTTCCCTAACGGCTTTGCTTCCTTCTTTCATCAAAGCGACGGTATTATCCCAAGAGGTTTCTCCGCACATCTTGCCGTTATTGGTCTCATTACCGACTTGGACCATACCGACATCGATGTTCTCCTTCTTCATTTCATTGAGGGAATCCTTGGTGAATTCATATAAAGCGGTTTTCTTTTGATCGAGGGTGTAATTCTTCCAAGCCTTTGGAACCATTTGTTTGGCGGGGTCGGCCCAGAAATCGCTATAATGGAAATCGACATGTAGCTTCATGCCATATTTGGTAACGCGTTTACCGATTTCGATGGCGTTAGCTAAATCGCAGTTTCCTCCGCCATAGCCTTTGCCTTCGCTATTGAACGGATCATTCCAAACACGAACGCGAACATGGGTCACTCCTTCTTTGGCGAGAATCGAAAACACATCCACGGGTTTGCCGGTTTCGTCACGGTAAATGACTCCGGCCTTTTCTAATGAAGGAACGGCCGAAGCGTCCATTCCAAAGATAAATCCCTCTGGAAGGTTCCCATAACTATTTTCGGTTAACGTTGGAAAAGAGGGCACATCATAGCTAGTCGATGCCTCGGAAGAGGTTTCGCTTTCACTGCTTTCAACTGGCTCGGTTGAAGATTCATCCTTACTGCTGGATTCCGTTTTGGTGGATTCGCTTGCGGAAGTCTTGCTCTCGGTAGTCTCCGTTTTGGTGGATTCAGAGGTGGAAGTCACGCTCTCGGTCGATTCGCTCTGGGCGGTGCTTTCCGTTTTTTCGCTCGAGGAGGAGGGAACGGAGCTTTCCGACGAAGAAGGCGTTCCGCCGCAGGAAACCATGACCATGGAGGCGGCTAAACCAACCAATAACTTAGTTATTTTCATATTCTATCCTCGCAAAAATAAATACATTCAAAATATTTGAATGAATATCGCTATAGACGAATTATCGGGGTTTCTGGATTATTCATCAAGATTCTTTAGATAACGCTTACGCGCATACATCTTGGAATCGGCACGGGCGAAAACCTGGATGAAGGTGTTGTCGATGCTTGAATCATATACGGCAATTCCAGAGGAGACTATGACGCCATGATTCTTCTCGTTTATATCGATTTCCTTGTCGAAGTTAGCCATTATCTCCTCGCGCCTATCAAATTCCTCGCCTTCGAGGATGGCGACGAACTCATCTCCTCCAACGCGGTATATCGGGGATTTTTGGAAATGTTTCTGAATGATTTTTACCGCATTAATGATGTAGGTATCGCCCGTTTCGTGTCCGAGGGTGTCGTTGATGTATTTCAAATTGTTGAGGTCGAACATCGCGATTGCAAAAGGGGTCATGGTTCCGGTACCCATCCTCTTATCGATGGCGGCTTCGATATCGACATAGGCGTGTTTGCTGCCAACGCCAGTCATGGGATCGACATTTATCCTTAAGCGAGCATCGTCAAGTTCGCGTTCATTATCCGTTCTTTCCTCTTGGATAACGAAGGTATGGAGGACGCATATTCCTAACAAGAATCCGATGGAATACATCGGTAGCAATGGGAAGACCGCCTGCAAGATAATGGCTAATGCCATGGCTAAACCGAAAGAGGCAATCGTGAAATATCTGATCCTTGGAGCCTCTTTGGCTTTGAAGGCCATAACGAAAGCGTATATTGCTGTAGAAATGAAAACGAGAATTTGGGTGGAGAGAATCCCATATCTGCCTTCTTTCGCTGCATAGACGCATTCAGGGCTGACTTCGAAAAGGATTGGATAGAAGAAATTGGAAATGATGACGCCGATTTGGAGAATAAAAATCACCACGTTCGAATAGAAGATGATCCTCGGCCAAACGCCTTTCCCACCAAGATAACGGTAAACGAAGAGGCCCCAGAAAAGAATCGACAAAGCCATCGCGACGAAATAGATCATCGTGTCGGCCCAAACGGCAGTCACCAATTTTGCATCGTATAAGAAACCCCAAATTCCGTCGGTGATGTGATAGACGATGATGGACATTAGGAAAAAGAAATATTCCTTCTCGGCGGTAAATTTCTTTATACCCCTTTTGATGAAGATATCGATATTCACGACAAAGTGAACCAATATCGCCAGAATTCCAACAATTGAATACGCCATAAATATTGTTTATGGAATTAGTATACACATTATACACATGCGTGCTTTTTTAGTCATTCTTAAATCAACAAAAATGGGGAAAACGCTTCAAAGTGAAGATATTTGTCTTAAAAGACAATCCTGAATAGTGATACACTATCAAAGTCTCGAAAGGAGTCTAAATATGCATAAAAAACGCTTTTTACTCGTAGCTTCGCTTTCAGCCCTTGGAACTATCGCCATTTCCTCGTGTAGCATATCGGCAAATCCGACGTCTGTTTCCCCTTCTTCTTCAACGGGCGGGGATTCCGCCTCGGAATCGACTTCGGTGTCTTATGAAGGAGGCGACACCGTTTCTCCTAGAACCGATGTCGTTTCGGTTTCCTCTTTGCCGGCAAAAGCGAGGAATTTCTATCAACTTCTTGTTTATTCCTTCGCTGACGGAGACGGAGACGGCATAGGCGACTTCAAGGGGATAATCGACCATTTGGATTATCTTGAAGACCTCGGCATCGGAGGATTATGGCTTAGTCCAATCCATGAAGCCAAAAGTTACCACGCCTATGACGTCATCAATTACCGTTCGGTGAATTCGCTTTATGAGGTAAGCGTTGATGGGAAATCATATACCTTAGACACTTTGCTTTCCGAATGTCATAAACGCGGGATCAAAGTCATCCTCGATCTCGTTCTGAACCATTCGAGCTCATCCTGCTCTTGGTATACGGATCACCCAGAATGGTATTCTGGTAAGGACGCCTTTGGTGGGGACATGAAGGATTTCGATTACGATAACAAATCCTTAAGGACGGAAATAAAAAACGTCGGAAAGTATTGGCTTGATAAGGGAGTCGATGGATTCCGCTTGGACGCCGCCAAATGGATTTATAACGAAGGCGCGGTCAACGGCAAAGCCGATGATGAGAAAAACTATGCCTGGTGGCAGGAATTCTATGAATACTGCAAAGGGGTAAAGAAAGACGTCTACGTGATTCAGGAAATCCTCACAGAACAAGATAACGACGTCATCAATTATTACAAAACGACGATGGACGGGGATTTTGATTTCGATATCCGCCCATCAATCTATAAAGCCGCGAGAAGAGGACAGATTGGCGATTACCTAGTCCATCTTCAAACATACATGTCGGAGATTCATAAAATCAACCAATCCGGCATTCTTTCTAGTGTCATCTCCAACCATGACATCGGAAGATTCCAAAATTACAACAAGAGACAAGGCGTTCTTGAAGGTAAGGCTTCAGCCTTCGCTGGATTATTGAATGTCCTCGCCCCAGGCGATTCCTATGTCTATTATGGGGATGAGCTAGGCATGGATGGAACCTGTTCCAACACAAGTGAAGGGTATTATGAAGACTTGAATTTCCGTACCCCAATGCCATTCTCATCCGGCCGTACCGTTTCGGAGAAATATCTCTATTCCTCCGTCCCCGGAAAATCGATGACGACATCCACTTACAAAAACGAGACTCCCGAGAATTCAACTTTCAAAGCCGTGTATCGCAAGGCCATTCAAGCCAAAAATAGGGCACCCATGCTTTATCAATGCGAGGTAGAAGCCAAACCGGTTGAAGGAGATTCTAGCCTCGGTTTCTATCTTGCCAAAAAAGGCAATGACCGCGTCAGTGTCTTCTTCAACGCCTCCTCATCAGAAAAGAAGATGTATGTCGATGGTGTTAAGGGCTTCCTAGGCGAAGCCGCTTTGGAAGGTTCTTGTTCGCTTAACGGCAAAGCTTTGACCATGGCCCCATATTCCGCGGCCTTGTTTGAAGGCGAGATTGCTATATCCAACGTTTCTGGAGGATCGGAAGAAGAGACTTCAGATTCATCTGATGAAGGCCCGATCGAAGATGATTTCGGTCGTGAAGTCAACAACGAAGTCGATGGTTCCTTAACGATTCATTGCCTTCCTCCAAGCAATTGGAAAAACGTGAATTGCTATGCATGGGTTGGCCAAAATCAATATTTGGGCGGTTGGCCAGGGAAAGCGATGACCAAAGACGGGAACACCTATACGATAACTATTCCTCATGGTGCTTCTAACATCATCTTCAGCAACGGGTCAGACCAAACCGTCAATCTCTATCGCAATAAAGAGGGCGAATATTGGTTCGTGATCGATGAAGGAAGCGGCAAATCCTTAAGCGGCGCTTGGTATTTAAGCGACCCCAGTTAAGAAGAAAAGGACGAGAATCCTACAAGATATGACGAAGGAACTTTCTTCAAAGAAAGAGATATTAAGATAGGCTCATGAAAAACAAGATTTTTTTGCCGTTAACAATCTCAATAGCCACAATCCTGACGGCCATTGTCGTAGCCGCGGACGTATTGTGCCTTGGGCGTTTCGACCCTCTCCTCCGCATGTACCTTGGGGCGGCCCCAGATAGCACCGCCCAAATTAACGGGGTGGACACCAATTATTACAAACCCAAATATCAGGATGTTCCAACCCTAGTTAAAGCGGAAGAGAAATTAGTCCGTAATATCGCTAGCGAAGGAATAACCTTAATCAAAAACGACGATAACGTTTTGCCTCTTAAAAAGGGCGACACGGTATCCCTATTTTCCGTTAGCAGCGTCGATTTCCAATATGGTGGATCGGGCT
>ONFU01000077.1 GCA_900317165.1 uncultured Erysipelotrichaceae bacterium | reverse complement strand
AGAGCGCCGCGGCGGCCGACCTGGCCCTTTGGTAGTCGACTATGCCGAAACCCTGTCTATAAGATGGGACAGTTGTTTGGTTTGCGGCGGGCCTCGCGGTGTTGCAAAGCAACGGGATCATGAGTTCGGGATGGCCCCTCAGCGACGGGAATTCCTGCATGAGCAAAGCGGCTATCCCGGCCACCATCGGGGTGGCGAAGCTCGTACCGGAAATCTTCTTTTCAGCGTCTTTGATTTCGTCAGGATAGAGGAGTTGATCATCTAACAGCCCTGGTATCCCATATAGCGATTCTCCTGGAGCGAGGAGTTTGACACCGAAGACCTTGTCGTCGTATGCAGGATGTGTTCCATATGCATTGAAATTGTCACAAGAATTCCCTTCTTTGTCGCAGGCCCCGACGGACAGGACGTTGTGGGCAAGGGAATCCATCGTGGCAAGCGAAACTTCATTCGTGTTTCCTATGGCTTCAACTATCAATACACCGCTTTCCCTAACGATTCTATCCAAATAATTTGATCTAGCGGTTGAGTATTCTCCAGAATATTGATTAGAACCAGTGGACGATGAAATGATATCGACTTGTTCAACGTTAATTAACCAATCAATGCAATCGTCAAAGCTGTAAGAGGAACGCGAAACCAGCGACAAAGAAATGTCTTCTGCTATTCCTTTATTTCCACCAAGTATAGACAGTACTTTCCACGCATGATTTACCTCATTTGCTTCCGCTTCTGAATATGGATACGAAAAATATTGCCCATGACATGAGAAATCAGCAAACGATCCCGAGGCTCCGACAATCGCATTTTCAATGACGCCTACTTTAATCCCGGCTCCGGTAGCCGGAACAGACCTATTATAGCCAACCATCCCCCAAGCATTTCCTATCGAAAACAAATCTTCGGGAAGAACTTCTCTCTTGACCTCTCCTTCATGAGCAAAAGAACAACTTCTCTCGTCAACGCTATTTAGAGATACGTTCTTTGTGTTGGTTGATGGTGAAAAACATAAGAAAAAAGCAAAGACAAACGACATCGCTACAAACCAACGGGAAAGTTTTTTATTCATAACTAAATAATAGTAAGAAACCTTGGGCCAAACAAGCGTAGGAATAATAAAAAACTCTTACTAAATGTTATTTACTGGGCACCACGAAATCTCTTTGGAAAAGCCTTGTTAACCTTTTCAATTTGCATCAGTAAAAGAAATGGGATGTCCGCGATTTGCCAAACGGACGTTAAGTCTAATCAATCCGATAAAAGGCCATTCCCTCCTCGATATGAGGTCCTTCGTTAGTCGTGTTGCTTCTTCCATAACGGACGATGGAGCAATCATATCCCACGGAATCATGATGGCCGTTAAGGTAATGGAATAGGCATTGGTTTATGGCCGCGTTCTCGGAGAAGGATTTTCCTAAGGGATCAGGAAGATTCTCCGCGCAGCTTGAAAAGGAGATGGAATAGATTTCCATGACCCCTTCTTTCTCCTTGATGGGCTCCGCGTTGTTGCCTTCATCTATATAGGCCTGCTTCACTTTGGCGATATGGAAATAACTCCCATAGGTTTTATCGTCCACCTTGAGGGTATAGGTCTTATCATCTTTGATCGTTAATGTCGCAGAGGAATCAAGTTTCAATGAATTCGAGTCGGTCCTTCCTAAGCAAAAGGTGCCCGTGACGGGTGAGATATCTTCCGTTGTTATCTCGCTAGAGGATCCGCAGGAAGATAGAAATAACGGGAGTAAGAGCAAAAAAGCATATTTCTTCATAAATACAATTTAACTCCTCCGATTCGCGTTTTTATTATATATCTTTTTTTAACGCAATAGTCGCTTGGTCGATAGATTCATAAAAACGGAAAAAGCCCCGCTTTCACGGGGCTTTGGAATTCAGCTTATGCCCGTTACGGACGAAGATCAATGAAGAACTTCGGCGACGGTGCCGGCACCAACGGTGCGGCCGCCTTCACGGATGGAGAACTGGGTTCCCTTTTCCATGGCGATCGGGTGGATCAACTCAACGTTGAAGGTGACGTGGTCGCCAGGCATAACCATATCGACTCCGGCAGGAAGGGTGATCGTGCCGGTGATGTCGGTGGTGTGGAAGAAGAATTGTGGACGATAGCCGTTAAGGAAGTGGGTATGACGTCCGCCTTCTTCTTTCTTAAGGATATAGGTGGTGGCAGTGAATTTGTCGTGTGGGACGATGGATCCTGGCTTGGCAAGGACTTGTCCACGCTCGACCTGGTCATGGGTGATACCACGGAGAAGAGCGCCGATGTTGTCGCCGCCGAAGGCGGAATCAAGGGTCTTACGGAACATTTCAAGACCGGTGACAACGGTGTTCTGGGTTGGACGGATACCAACGATTTCAGCAGGGTCGTTGAGTTTGATGGTGCCACGCTCGACACGGCCGGTGACGACGGTACCACGACCAGAGATGGTCATGACGTCTTCGATCGGGAGAAGGAATGGCTTGTCCATGTTGCGCTCTGGATCAGGGATATAGGTGTCGAGAGCGTTGAGAAGGTCGATGATGCACTTGGCGTTTGGATCGTTGGCATCGGTGACCTGGCCAGCGAGAAGGGCGGAGCCACGAATGACTGGGACTTCGTCCCCAGGGAATTCGTATTTGCTGAGAAGCTCACGGACATCCATCTCGACGAGCTCGATGAGTTCTTCGTCGTTGTCGACCTGGTCGCACTTGTTAAGGAAGACGATGATCTGAGGAACACCGACCTGACGGGCGAGAAGGACGTGCTCACGGGTCTGAGGCATAACACCTTCAGAAGCGGCGACGACAAGGATCGCGGCGTCCATCTGAGCGGCGCCGGTGATCATGTTCTTGATGTAGTCGGCGTGCCCCGGGCAGTCGACGTGAGCGTAGTGACGCTTTTCGGTCTCGTACTCGATGTGAGCGGAGTTGATGGTGATACCACGCTTCCTCTCTTCTGGGGTAGCATCGATATTGGCATAAGCCATATCCTTAACCTTCGGATTGATGAGGTGGAGAACGTGGGTGATGGCCGCGGTAAGGGTGGTTTTGCCGTGGTCGACGTGACCGATGGTACCAACGTTAAGATGGACGCGGTCGCGGTTGAATTTTTCTTTTGCCATTTTGATTTTCCTCCTATTGGAAATGGGTTTTTCTTTTTAGGCGCGATAATTCTAGGACAAGGGGAAGGGTTTTACAATAAGAATTGCACCCTTTCGCCCTTATCTTATCGAATTATTTTATATTCGCGGGGATGCGCTTATTTTCCCTGCGCTTTACGGATGACTTCTTCCTGGACCGATTTCGGGCATTCGCCGTAATGGTCGAAGGTCATCGTGAAGTTTCCGCGGCCCTGGGTGAGGGAGCGGAGGTCGGTGACATAGCCGAACATTTGGGCTAATGGGATCTCGGCGTCGATTTCCTTCGCGTTACCGCGTTGGATTTCGCCGGTCATGTTGCCGCGACGGCGGAGGATGTCACCCATGACATCACCATAATATTCTTCTGGAGCGGTGACCTCGACCTTCATGATCGGTTCAAGGAGGACGGCGTCGCATTTCGGGGCCGCGGCCTTGAGGGCCATGGAGGCAGCGATCTTATAGGCTGCTTCGGAAGAGTCGACATCGTGGTAGGAACCGTCGAAGAGGGTCGCCTTGATGTCGATGAGGGGGAAGCCAGCGAGGACACCACGGGAAAGGGCGTCTTCTAGACCTTGTTGGGTCGGTTTGATGAATTCCTTTGGAACGACACCACCGACGATGGCATCGACGAATTCGAAGCCTTTGCCGGGGTTCGGTTCAAAGCGGATGTGGACGTCGCCATATTGGCCGTGGCCACCGGACTGCTTGACATAGCGGCCCTGGGCCTCGCCCGTCTTGCGGAAGGTCTCGCGGTAATTGACCTGCGGGGCACCGACGTTGACGTCGACTTTGAATTCCCTCTTCATACGGTCGACGAGGATGTCGAGCTGGAGCTCACCAACACCGGCGATGATGGTCTGGCCGGTTTCCGCATCGGTACGGACACGGAAGGTTGGGTCTTCCTCAGCGAGTTTTTGGAGGGCGATTCCCATCTTCTCCAAGTCGCCTTTGCTTTTTGGCTCGACGGCTTCCTCAAGGACTGGCTCGGGGAATTCGAGGGCTTCGAGAACCGCTGGAAGGCTTGGATCGGTGAGGGTGTCACCGGTGGTCGTGGACTTTAGTCCGACGACGGCGCCGATTTCACCGGCATGGAGGACTTCGACCTCCTGACGGTGGTTAGCGTGCATAAGGACCAAACGGGCGATACGCTCTTTGGAACCGGTGGAGCTATTAAGGACATAGGAACCGGATTTGAGGACGCCTTGGTAGACGCGGACATAGGCTAGACGTCCGACGAATGGGTCCGTCGCGATCTTGAAGGCAAGACCGACGAATGGTTTGTTATCGGTGGCTTCGCAAACGAATGGTTCGCCATCGAGGGTTCCCTTCTCACCTGGAATATCAAGTGGGGATGGGAGGTAATCGACAACCGCGTCAAGGAGCGGCTGGATGCATTTGTTCTTGTAGGCGGTGCCGCAGAGGACCGGGAAGAATTCACCGGAGATGACGGCTTTGCGGATGGTGGCCTTGATGAGGTCGACGGGGATTTCCTCGCCTTCAAGGACCATCATCATGAGGTCATCGTCGAAGGCGGCGAGCTTCTCTAAGAGAACGCTGCGGTACTCCTCGACGCGATCAACGAGTTCTTCGGGAACATCGGTGATCGTTGGGGCATCATCTTTGTCGCTGCCATAGACATAGGCTTTGCGCTCGATGATATCGACGCAACCCTTGAAGCTGCCTTCCCTGCCGATTGGGCATTGGATTGGGGCGGCGTTGGCGCCGAGGCGGTCTTTCAAGGTGTTGAGGCACAAGTCGAAGTCAGCGCCCGTCGCGTCCATCTTGTTGCAGAAGACGATACGGGGAACTCCATACTTGGTGCCCTGACGCCAGACGGTTTCGGTCTGGGGCTCGACGCCGTTT
>ONFU01000003.1 GCA_900317165.1 uncultured Erysipelotrichaceae bacterium | reverse complement strand
CCATAGCAGGAAAGCAAAGCTTTCGTGTCTTTTGGAAGGCAATATCCACCATAGCCAAAGCTTGGGTTGTTATAGAAATCGCCAATGCGAGGGTCAAGGCTAACGCCTTCAATCAGGGTTTTGGAGTTAAGGCCCTTCTTCAAGGCAAAATTATCAAGTTCATTGAAATAGGCTACCCTCATGGCAAGGTATTCGTTTGAGAATAACTTTATGGCCTCCGCCTCCATCGAGGAGGAAAGAATGGTTCTCACGTTTTTGTCTTCAACGCAATTTAAAACCAAATCCAAATAGGCTTTGGCTTTTTCCTTATCCTTGTCATCATCATAACCGACAATGAGCCTAGAAGGCTTCATAACGTCTTCATATAAGGTGTTCTCACGGAGGAATTCCGGTGAAAATAGCAAGGACATGCCTTCGTTTTTCTTAGAAAGAGTGTAGCCAATAGGAACGGTGCTTTTGATGACTATCAAAGAATTCGGATACATCTTAGAGCATTTCTTTATTTCTTCGTCCAAGGCCTTTGTATCAAAGCTACGGGTCTGTTCATCATAATCCGTAGGAAGGCAAAGCAGCACGAAATCAGGATTGATCTTGGGAAGACTTGTTAAGGTTTCGATTTTTGGGGCGGTTCCAAAACGGGCCAAGAAAAGATGATCGTTTAAAGGGTAATTGCCATTTGAAAGGCTGTCGGCCCTTTCTTTGCAAATATCGACGCAGTAAAGGTCGGCTTTTTCCCTAAGCAAAAGAGCTTCGGCAAGCCCAACGTATCCAAGTCCTACAATTAAGACTGTATTCATCTATCGTCTTCCTCTTCCTCTTTTGGCTCTTCTTGTTTCTCTGCTTCCTCTTCTTCATCTTCTTCCGCGGCTTCCATGAGTTCTTTTAAGGGGAAGTAATAATGGTAAACAGCCTCAAAGGCGTAAACCGCGGCGATATAACAGAAGACAATGCCGACGACTAAACGATGGATTTCCACCATGGCGTCAACGCCATTGATAAGGGTGAAGATATCGAGGGTGACGATTGCGATTGGGGCGGGGATGATAATGAATTTATCGACAAGGGAAACCCTTTGCCTTCTTTTCTTTGAGGCTAAAGCCCAAATCAAATCCCCAACAATAAGGGCGGCACCCGCCAAAGTCACATAGGTGAATACCTGCCTAAAGCCGGTGGTTTTGCCTAATACTCCGACGAGCATCAAAACCCCAAGGGTAACGAAAACAACAGAGAAGACAAGAAGCTCTATGGTATAGACCTTGATGGCTTTCTTCTGGTCTTTGGTTCTATTTTTTATTTCTTCTTTTTTGTTCATAAGGTTAAAGATTCTTTCCTGCTTGGGCATATCATACCAAAACTAAGTAAAACTTAGAATTAAAAGGAAAGGCCTTAATGAATGAATTAGGAAGCTTTTCTAAAACGGATGACCTGAGAGGAGGTTGAACGGAGAGAAATCTCCGCTTTACGCTTACGGCCTTTCTCGTCTGTGGCGACGATGAAAACCTTATTTAGGCGGGACATGTCATTATCTTCGGGGATATGGAATTCGAAAACCGCTTCGAAAGGATGACCGTCCCTAATCCTAAATCCATAGCCTTTTTTGGATTTTAGGAGGAAATGGGTGGAGCCCCCTTGGGCTAGAGGCAAAGCGGCAACCCCGGTTATAGGAAGGAGGACTTTATCGATTTCCGCGGCTAGGAAGATATCGCTAAATTCGTGCTCCCCTTTTCTAGTCGTGGAGGCACGCAAAAGAAGCCTTACCTCGTAGATATTGATATAGGCCATACGACGTACCTCTATAGAGGTATCGCCTTGTTTGGCTATAGCTTGGGCGAGGTAAGCTAACACTATCACGAACGCCGCACCGACGACGGATAGGATTGGGATCAATATGGTGTTATCAAAAATCAGTACTCCCATAGCGAAGCAAAGACTACTCCTAATCTTGATATATTCAAGATGAAACCGGTTTTATGGATTTGTTTTTGTATGAAAAAAGGCAAAATAATGGATGCATGCCCCAATATTTTGCCTTGATGGACTTATTCAATCCCGTTTGGGTTTTTGCTTTGGAAGTTATAGGCGTCACGGCAGGCGTCGACGACGTCGTATTTAGCCTTCCAATGAAGTTCCTTCTCCGCCTTATCGGTGGCGGCGAAATTCGAAGCGACGTCTCCTGCGCGAGGAGGCTCAATGGTGTAAGGGATCTTAACCCCGGTCGCCTTTTCGAAGGCTGCAACCATCTCAAGAACGCTCGTCCCTTTTCCAGTCCCAAGGTTATAAATGACTAAGCCTGGATCCTCTTCGAGTTTGCGAAGGGTTGCGACATGGCCATCTGCAAGGTCGAGGACATGGATGTAGTCGCGGATACCGGTTCCATCTGGCGTCGGATAGTTATTGCCCCAGACGCGAAGATGGTCCCTTTTGCCAACGGCAACCTGGCAGATATAAGGCATGAGGTTATTGGGGATGCCGTTAGGATCTTCGCCAAGGAGTCCGGATGGGTGGGCACCGATCGGGTTGAAATAACGAAGAAGGGCAACGTTTAGTTCCTTCCAAGCGACGCAGGTATCCATAAGGATATGCTCAATCATGACCTTGGTCTCGCCATAGGGGTTAGTCGCGTGGGTCACAGGGTCGGTTTCTACCAAAGGCACTCTTTCTGGAACCCCATAAACGGTCGCGGAAGAAGAGAAAACGATGTTTCTGACATTGAATTCCTTCATGAGTTTGATAAGGGTCAAAGAGGAACCAAGGTTGTTCTGGTAATACATAATAGGTTTCTCAACGGACTCTCCGACGGCCTTTAGACCGGCGAAATGGATGACGGCCTCGAATTTTTCCTTCTCGAAGACTTCGCGAAGGGCTTTCTCGTCAGCGACATCCGCCTGATAGAAAGTGGGTAGAACACCCGTGATTTTCTCAATGCGCCCCAAGACGGATTTCTTGGAATTCGAGAGGTTGTCGACGATTACGGCCTCATAGCCGTTTTCGATCAACTTGATGACGGTTTCGCTTCCGATGAAGCCGGTACCGCCGGTAACCAATACACGTTTGATGTTCATGTCGTATCTCCTAAATCTTATTTATCGACTTTTTTGGAAGTAGGTTTCTTTTTCTTGGCTTCCTTACGGGCGCGTTTTGTGTTTTTCGCTACACGCTCCGCCTCTTTTTCACTAGCGATGTCCGATTGTTTGATTTCGGATTTACTAGGAATGGCTTCTGTTTTAGCCGTTTCTCCATGAAGGACATCCCTTAATGAAGAGATGATGGCGGTGGATAGAACCTTATTGGCCTGAGCCTCGATTGAAAGGCGGAGCGCCACATAGGCTAGTTGGTCTAAAGCGACCGCGTCAGCTCTATCTGGGTTCTTAGGATGGTCCTTATCATATAAGGCCTTGATCTTAGCGACCTTTTGGGCCACTTCTTCGCTCTTTGAGGAGAGAATACTCTCTTCGAGATCCGACCAGAAGGTATAAAGCTTATCCTTATCGGTGGATACGCGGTTCTCGAACTCGAGAAGGACCGCGATATCCGCCATAGATATAGCGGACTTCATCATGGAAATCGCGATTAGATAACCGATTTGGTCTTTGGAGTACTTCTTCTTGACTGGCTCGGAGATCATCTTGGCCTTAACATAGTTATTGACCATGAAGGAAGTAAGAGGTTTGCCTTCGTCTTTGTTCAAATCCGCGAGGAGCGTGTTAACGTATTTGAGAACTTGCTCCATATATAATTCAACGGAAGGAAGCTCTTTGTAGGAAGGTAAATCAAAGTCCTCACCTTTCTCCAAAAAGGCCAGAAGAGAATCAAATTCGTTTTTGATGTCGCTCATCTTTTCTTGATCTCCTCGTTCATGACGCGGGAAACATCGGCAGGGTTAACCTTGCCTTTGGCCTTTTTCATGACCTGTCCGATCAAGAAGCCGATGGCCCTGCCATTCCCGCCCTTGAAGTCGGCGATGGATTGAGGGTTCTCGTCGAGGGCTTCGGTTACAAGGCTAAGGACGAGGTTATCGTCTTGGACCATCTTCTCGATGCCTTTGGCTTTTCTCGCCTCTTCAACCGACAAAGTCGGTTCTTCAAGAAGATAATTGAGGATATCCACGCATTGCTTATGGGTGAAACCATCTTCTTGAAGATTGGTTAATTCGCCAAGTTTTTCGGCCTCAAGGGGGAAATCTAAAATGGAGATTCCACGCTTATTGAGATAACCGTTGACCTCAACGATGAGGTAATTGGCAAGGGTCTTCTCTTTCTTCGCACTCTTTAGGGCGGATTCGAAATAGGAGGCCATGTTGATGTCGGAGAGGATGATGTCCGCATCCGTATCGGATAAGCCCGCGGCCACATAACGTGCCTTCTTGCTCTCATAGAGTTCAGGGCAGGTATCAATGGCGTTTTGAACGAATTCATCACTCAAAGCGATTGGGGCGATATTGGGCTCCGGGAAGTATTTGTAATCGACAGCGTCGGTCTTAACGCGCATAAGGATGGTTTTGCCACTAGCTTCATCGAAACGACGCGTTTCCTGCTGCACGGGTGTCCCGGATAGGAGCATTGCGCTTTGCCTAGCGATTTCATAATCGAGGGCTTGCTCAATGTTCTTCAAGGAGTTGATGTTCTTGATTTCAACCTTGGTGCCAAATTCTTTGACCCCATAAGGACGGAGGGAGACGTTGACGTCGCAACGGAGGCTTCCTTCCTCCATCTTGCCATCGCTTGTCAAGGAATAGACAACGATGTTACGGATGCCTTCGACATAACGCATGGCCTCGGTTCCGTTACGGATTTCCGGACGGGAGACGATTTCCACAAGAGGGGTGCCCGCGCGGTTATAGTCAAGAAGGGAATAATCCGCGAAATGGAGTTGTTTGCAGGTATCCTCTTCCATATGGATACGTTCGATGTTGATGCGTTTCTTCTTGTTGTCCCTATCGAGGATTTCAAGATAACCGTTCTTGCCGATTGGACGGAATTGCTGGGTGATTTGGAATCCCTTTGGAAGATCGGAATAGAAATAATTCTTCCTATCGAAGCAAATGGTATGGTCGATTTCCATGTGGAGGGCGTTAGCAACGCGAATCGCGTTGATGACCGCCTGTTTGTTAACGACCGGCATCGTGCCAGGATAAGCCATATCGAAGACGGTGACTTCGGTATTGGGGGATTTGGAGAAGGCATTAGGGGAGGAAGAGAACATCTTGCTCTTCGTCTTCATCTGGACGTGGATCTCAAGCCCGATTACAGCTTCAAAGTTCATTCGAAACGTCCCCCTTTCCTTTCATTGATCGATAATCCCTTTAGGCCAGATAGATTCTCTAAGGCAAGGGAAAGCGAGAGGATTTCGCCCTCTTTGAAGGCCCCGTTCATGAGGTTAGCCCCAATGGGCATGCCATCAACGAATCCCAAAGGAACCGTAATCGATGGAAGACCCGCGAAATTGCCTAAAGCCATATGGTTATCGGCGATTAGGTATTCATCGGAAAGCTTATCGCTGCTTCCTTCAAATAAGGGGGCAATGTTAGGCGCGGCCGGAACATAGATGGCGTCATGGTCCTTAAGGATTTCATTGGTCCTTTCGACGATTTTCGCGCGGTTGCGTTGGGCGCGAAGGAAAAGGACATCCTGGTTTTCCCTCATAAGGGCGAAGGATCCGATGACGAAACGTCTCTTGATAAGCTCGGAGAAACCTTTGGTCCTCGCGTTATACATGACCTCTTGATAGGTCTTGCCTTCGTAATATGGACCAAACTTAATGCCATCGAGGTTCGCATCGTTGCTCGTGGCTTCCGCGCAGGAGATGACGATATAGGTCGCATAGATGGATTCGAGGGCTTCCTGACCGAATTCTACATAATCGATTATGGCCCCTTCTTTCTTCATGGCTTCTAATGAAGCGTTGAAGGCATGCATCACTTTTTCGTTGGAAATCGAGTCGACGATATCCTTCAAAACGGCGATGCGCTTTCCCTTTAAGGATGGATTAAGTTCTCTGTAATAATTCTCAACTTTCCTAGTTGAGGAGGTCGAATCATGGAGATCGCGTCCTGAGAGAGCCTCAAGGATAATCGCGGAATCCTCGACGGAGCGGGTGAAGTAAGCGACATGGTCAAGGCTCGGGGCGAAGGGGAATAGGCCGTAACGGGAAATCCTTCCCCAGGAAGGCTTGAAACCGACTAGGCCTCCAAAGGCCGCGGGTTTTCTGACGGAGTCACCCGTATCGCTGCCTAAGGCAAACGGGGCGATGCCAGCGGCAACTCCAGCGGCAGAGCCGCAGGAAGAGCCGCCCATCATCCTCTTATGAGAAGGATCGTATGGGTTGAACGTTTTTCCTAAATGCCCAGTTGTGCCTGTTCCGCCCATAGCAAGTTCATCAAGGGTGGATTTACCGATCATGATGCAATGCTTCTCGCGGAGTTTCTCAACGACGGTCGCATCAAATAGAGGTTTGTATCCATTAAGGACATTACTACTTGCGGTGGAAGGAATTCCTTTGGTGGAGAAATTGTCTTTGCAGATATAGGGGATTCCCCAAAGAGGGTTATCGACCTCAACTTCGGTTAGGGCCGCGGCTTCCTTCAAAGCCTCTTCCTCATTGATGAATTCAAAGGCGTTATTCGTATCTTCTTTAGCGCGCCTTAAAGCCTCTTTGGTTAGTTCAAGAGGAGTGGTCTCTCCTTTGACGAGAGCTTCATGGATCTCAAGGATCGTCTTATCCAAAATAGCCATCATCCTACCACCTTCGGGATTTTTATTTCCCCATCAAGTACACTTCCGGCGTTGCTAAGGGCTTCTTCTCTAGATAACGGCTCAGTCGCCACGTCTTCCCTAAGATAATCCACTTCGCAAGGGAAGGGGAAAGTCATCGGGGGATAGTTCTCAAGTCCCTCGATTTTTCCAATCAATTCCATTTGCTTGGCAAGAATACCAAACTCCTCCAAAAGGGTCTGATATTCCTCATCGGACATATCAAAAAGAAGGCGATGGGCCGCATCATGAAGCACGTCGAGGTTGATTTCCTTCATAATACTTATCTCCACATTCTCTTTTCTTCTGTAGCGCTCTTTTTATCAAAAGAGACTGCTGCTGGGAAGTAGTATACCACTATAGGGCCTGCATTCCCTAGAGGGAAAAACGAGATGATGGCACGATTTATTCTAAATGTGGGGAATCGATTAACTTTTATATGGTTTTCTTTACAGGATGCAAAGTTCTTTATTTAACTAATAAAGGGGAATAAAATAGAATGGCTTCCAAGAAGGAGAAAAATCATGACATTTGCTGAACTTTATAAGAAAACCACTGAATTAAATAGAGAAGAATTGCTCGCTAATGGCGTCAAGAGCTTCGAACAGCTCCGCGCCGAGATGCTTTCCGAAGGAATCCCCGAGGATGAAGTCGATCGCGATATCCTTGAGATGGTTGCCGTCTTCGTCTCTGTTGATCGCTTCTCTTCCAAGCAGGAATTCTTCCTGTTCAAGAAAGTCTTTGGCGATCTCGGCGATTATGATGCCTTTGTTAAATTCGCCCAAAGGGGAATCGACGATGAATATGTCCAAAAGGTCATCAAGGGCATCTGCGGGCTTAACCAAGTCTGCCGCGCTTCCGCTTGCAACCTCTGCCTCTGCTTCATCGCTTCCGATGGCGAAATCGAACCAAACGAATCCGCCCTCCTCGAAAAGCTTATCGGCTAATTGAAATCAAATATAAAACCGAGCGGTTGGTTGCCGCTCGGTTTTTTTCTTGGCTTTCTTAGTCTTCCTTGCGTCTATGTCTTATGAAGAACGCGGTTCCAGGAACTAACGAAACGGTGGCTAAAATTACCATCCAATAAACAACCGTTTTGCTGTTTTCTTGGGAAACGGTTGCTATAAAGGCCGGAGAAGAAGGGTTGCGAGACATGAAGTCATCCATTAGTTCAACCCCATACTTAAGAACGATGTAGTCGTATCTGGCGGCGCATTGTTCAAGGATATCTCCTTCTTCGTTAGACTCGGCAGATCTAAGCAGTCCTTTGGCAGTATTCGTCATAGCGGCAAATGCAGTTGAAGCGTCTCCCCACATCAAATACTCGAATCCGCCGGAAGGATTGCAACCCG
Organism: uncultured Erysipelotrichaceae bacterium; assembly: GCA_900317165.1. Lineage (GTDB taxonomy): Bacteria > Bacillota_I > Bacilli_A > RFN20 > CAG-826 > Alloenteromonas. Next base: position 40,185 of record ONFU01000003.1, on the reverse strand, counting down.
CCGTGTAGACATGAAGGAAGGTATCGCTGTAACGTTCGGCTTCGTATCTATAGGATTTATAGATATAAACTGCATTTTGGCCAGAAGAATAACAGGAAAAGATAACACTTGAAGTGTTAAATTTTAAAATATTGCGGGTATTGCTTCCTTGGGCGGTTATTGTAGCCTGGCCGGATCCATCAATCGAAATGGTCCACTTGCCGTTATCATCATTGTTCTTTTGTGTGCGAAGATAATTATTGCTCGAGCTGGCGGCGTACAGATAACCAGAGCCTGTATAAAGCGTCCAGTCGTCTTCGTCTTTGCCCAACGTTAATGTTTGATAAGAATCGCCATCCAAGATGCCGTCTTCTGTCTCTTCGATTTCCAAAGCAGTGCGGTTATTACTGTTTTGAACGGTCGATAATGCATACAGGGTGTCGTTCTTTTTGCCGGTTATTAAGATATGGTCCCCTACTTTTAGCTCGGAGACATTGGTAACCTTCTTATAGTATTCTCCAGTATCTAGAACCTCAATTTCTGGGGCCACGACTGTAATTTCACAAGAGGCTGCAATAGCGTCATTATCATCGGAGGTCGCGGTAATTGTTGCTGATCCTTCTGCAATGGCTTCTATCGCACCAGATGAAGAAACGGAAACGATGCTAGAATTGCTAGAAGACCAATTAATACCCTGGTTTTCGGCATAAGTTGGAGTGACGCTTGCGGTTAACAAGCCTTCTTCGCCAACCTCCATCGTAAGCTCGGTATCACTGATGCTTATACCTGTGACGGGTTTTCCATAAGAAACCCTAATCGAATCTAAATATAGCGCTTCGGATTTTGAGCGAATGCCAAAATACAAATAATCGCTTCCGCTATTTGAAGGAACCTCTAGAGAGGTTTCTCCTTTTGTAAGTTCCCCTAAAAGGGTTCCTTTTGCTTCGCCATTAAACAAATCGTCAATTCCACTATAAGCGGTGTTTTTGCCATAGATTTGAATGGTTCTACCGCTTGCGGTATTGCTGTTCCAAGCAACATCAATTGAACGAACATATCCGCCAGAAACCGTTGTTACAAATCCCGAGTTTTTGTTTGTGTTCATTTGTATAGAATTGTAGGTTGCTGCTGTATTTCCTTTATAAGAAGCACCACTGCTAGCAACTGTTGGTCCCCAATTAGTATAGGAATTTCCGGAAACACCAGTAAAAGCCTTGTTCAAAATATCGGTCGTGCCTACTGTTACGGAAACTGTTGCCTTAACTTGTTCGTCTTCAGTAGAGGTTGCAGTAATAACGGCCTCTCCGTTTGCAACACCAGTGATTACGCCTTCGGAAACGGTGGCAACGCTCGTATTTGATGAGGACCATGTAACGGTTTTAACCGCATTTGCAGGAACGGAAGAGACAACTCTAACAGTGTGGGTTGATCCTGCGGTCACCGTTATTGAGGAATCACTTAAAGTTAAGGAGGTGGGTGGAATTAAAACTATTTCTCCTGGATCTCCAAAACCGTTAATGACATCGGCCGCTGGCGAAGCTACACCAGACTGACCGCCCCAAATTATGTTCGCCCAACCCGGGAAATCGATAAATGGATTGCGGTTGTTCGTGTAGTTATTGAAAAGCAAATTATTACGGTGAATTTCGTATTCGTCAGGTGGGTCTTCTTCATTCCACCTAAGCAAATCAGATAACACGCCCATGCTAAATGGGGTGCTGGAGGTCGAAGTTCCCTTCTCACTTGTAGCCCAAGCGGTCTCCGCCATTATGAGGTTAGGATTGCCGGCATCAATATTTGAATCGTCCCCCGCCAAGTTGTTATAACGGGCAGCCATGTAGAAACAAGCCCTAGCGATATCACCTTTATCGGCATCGCAGGGCTCGAAAACCGTTCCGCTTCCTAAAGTCTTTGAGGTTCCAAGATAATTACCGACCGAATAATCGATTTTGACGGAACAATCAGTTGTGATAGAGCTGACTTCGCCATAAGCGAAATTGCTATGGATATTATTGGTGTATCCATCCGCTGCCCATAAATGCATTGGGTCGCCCCTAGCACCCGCTACTTCCGCATTATCGAAGCCGCGGGATTTAGGCCAAATGTGTTCGCGGTTAATTCCACCGTAGCTTTGGGAATGATTGCCCCAAGCCCTCATCGGATTTTCGCCCTCTCTATTTACATAAAGGGCATGAACATAGGGATTGCTATAGCTGGATCCGTATTTGTATTTGGTGATTTTATTCTCTACTGGGTCATAAGTGCCTTGGCCAGAAGTTAACGCAGTCGCTGGAGAAAGCGTCCAATCCCTATCAGAGATTTCGTACATTTTCCAGATCGCGCTGTTACCATCATATTTGTAATATTTTTGTCCGTTCTTCAATATGGGCTTTAAGGCAATAAGAAGGTCGTTGCCGTTAAGGTTTCTGCCATCTAATGCAGAATAATAATCCCTGATTTCGTAATCCTCGTTATCTCTCAAATAAATGGTGTCATCCAATTCTGAGGCTTCATAATTCGAAGATGCTTCGACCGCTTTTGGAGCAGAAAATTCGACAGTTCCTAACAAAGCACCTCCAAGGAGGCTCATTCCTAGGGCAAATGCCGAAATTTTAACAATCGTGCGTTTTTTCATCAGGTAAAGGTTACTCGATTACGAGTAAAAAGGGAAAGGATATCTACGCGAAAAAGAATATGTCCAATGCCTTAATCTTCTTTTTTGAGATATGAGAGAGCTTGGGCCTCATCGATTACAAGGATGCCAAGCTGCTCGGCTTTGACCAATTTGCTGCCGGCGCCTGGCCCAGCGACGACAACATCGGTCTTTTTGGAAACCGATCCCGCGACTTTGGCTCCGATATTCTCTAGCAGAGCGGTCATTTCATCACGGGTATATTCCACAAGAGTTCCGGTCAAAACAACGGTTTTTCCATAGAAGAAACTAGTTTCATCGGTTTGTTCTTGACCTAAATAATTGAAGTTCAAACCAAGAGAACGTAGATCTTCAATAAGGGCGAGATTCTTTTGGTCATGGAAGAATTCGAACAGCGATTTCGCTGCCACGGGTCCAATATCTTGAATCTTTTGGTAGTCTTCTTCTGGATAATCGAGGAAGGCATCCAAAGTCTTGAATGTCTTAGCTAAGGTCTTCGCGGTCTTGTTTCCAATCTCCTTGATTCCTAAGCCAAATAAGAGGCGTTCCAAAGACCTGGTCTTAGAAGCTTCGATTGAATCAAGAAGGTTGCTGATGGCCTTATCGCCCCAGCCATCAAGAGCCTTGATCTCTTGGGCTTTATCATAAAGACGGTAAAGATCGGGAATCCCTTTGATAAAGCCTTCGCCATAGAATTCTTCAACGATTGATTCGCCTAAACCGTCAATATCCATCGCATCGCGCGAAGCAAAATGGATTATTCCTTCGATCTTTCTGGATGGACATTCTTTGTTAAGACAATAATGGAGGCCTTGAACCCTGGTCAAAGGCTCGCCGCATTCTGGGCAAACCTCGCTAAGGATAAATGGGCGTTCGCTGCCATCCCTTTCTTCAACAATCGGCCTAACAACTTCTGGAATAACATCCGCGGCCTTGCGAAGGACGACGGTATCACCAATCATCAACCCTTTATCCTTGATAAAGTCTTCGTTATTAAGTGTGGCCCTTTGGACAAGGCTTCCCGCGACTCTAACAGGTTCCAAAACCGCGTTAGGCGTGATTCTGCCGGTTCTTCCGACGGTTAGGAAAATATCAAGGAGCTTGGTCGTGACTTCCTTTGGAGGGAATTTATAGGCGGTCGCCCATTTCGGGGTTTTCGCCGTATATCCGATTTCCTCGTATTCGGACAAGTCATCGACTTTGAAGACTAGGCCATCGATATCGTAGCCAAGTTCATCGCGTTTCTCGGTCATCTCACGGATATATTCAATACATTCATCGACCCCATGTAATAGTTTTCTTTCATGGTTGGTCCTAAAACCGAGGGTATCAAGATAATCAAGGGAGGCGGAATGATCATGGATATCAAGCTCTTCCGCGTTGACTAGATAATACCAAAAGGCGTCTAGACCTCTTGTTGCTACAATTGAGGAATCGAGCTGACGGATACTTCCAGCCGCGGCATTACGGGCGTTAGCAAATAGAGGTTCACCCTTAAGGGCGCGATTCTCATTGAGACGTTCCAAGGATTTCTTTGGCATATAGACTTCGCCCCTAACTTCGAAGGAACGTCTATCCTTGACCTTTAAGGGGATGGAACGGATGGTCTTAACGTTTTGGGTAACATCTTCACCAACGTTGCCGTCACCACGGGTAACGCAATATTGGAGTTCGCCTCCATCATAGATCAGGGACATACCCAAGCCATCGATTTTTACCTCACCCATGTAGGTGATTTGGCTTTTCCCGGTGGCTTCGCGGATCTTCCTATCGAAGTCGCGCATTTCGTCTTCGTTATAGACGTTTCCTAAGGAAAGCATCAATCTCTTATGGGGAATCTTCTTGAATTCGTCCGCGACTTGCCCACCGACCCTTTGGGTAGGCGATGATTTGGATTTTAGTTCAGGATATTCCGCTTCGAGCATCATGAGCTCGTTCATATGACGGTCGAACTCGGCGTCGCTGACGGAAGGATTATCCAAAACGTAATATTCGTAATTCCAACGATCGAGTTTTTCGCTTAAATAGGCCACTCTAGCCCTAGCTTCATCAATATTCATCAGGCGATTCCTCCTTTTGAAGAGATTTTTTGAAGGGATGGATGGGTCCCTAATAACGTTTTCTTTCCGGCGCTTTTGAATTCGACGACGATGATCATCTTGTCGATTAGCTGGACAACCTCTCCTTCACCAAAGGTGGCATGGGTGACCCTATCGCCGACCTTCCATTCGGTAACCCCATTTGTTTTGGGCTTATTCTCTATCACGGGTTCCTTCTTTTTGGAAACATTGAATTCCCCAAAGAAGTCGTCGTCTTCCATATCATCACCGAATTCATTACGGGTAACCCTTGGTCTAGAAGAGGATCTTCCTCCATAGAATCCGCCCGATCCTCCATAGGAGGAGCCGTATGAGGAATAACCTCCACGGCCTTGTCCATAATAGGGACCGCTTGAAGAAGCGACCTTAACACCCGCCTCCTCAAAGAATTTGCTAGGAACGGCATGGGAATCTGTGACATAGGAATATCCTGAATTCGTGGTCATGACCAGAAGCTTTTTGGCGCGGGTCATCGCGACATAGGCCAAACGCCTTTCTTCTTCTGGGCCATCGCGTTCCTCTCCTTCCGCTTCGGCTTTCGCGGAAGGGAAGACGCCTTCGTTCATGGAAACGATGAAGACGTTTTCGAATTCCAGCCCCTTGGCCACATGGACGGTCATTAGGGAGACATAATTGCCTCCGTTCATATCGTCTTGGCTAGTTAACAAGGAGATGTTTTGGAGATATTCCTCAAACCCGGACTCCGGATTATCGGAAACAAAGCGATTCAAATCGTCGAAGAGGGCGTTGACGTTTTCCGCGCGGTCCTCATCGATTGCCTGATCTTCCGCGATGAATTGGTAATAACCAATGTCGGTGATGAAATCCTTGAGGACCTTGGAATAGACCTCGAGGTTATCAAGAAGCTTTTTCTTCGCGTTTTCCATATATGAGGAAAGGACGTTTAAGGAATTGATGACCTTGCTGGAGAGTTCGGTTTCCGGATGCTCGCTTAAGACGCGGACATATTCGTATTCGGATAAGTTGAGCGCGGCGGCTTCTGTTTTGATAATACCTTGGCTATTTTCACCGATTCCTCTTCGAGGAACGTTGACGATTCTATCAAAGGCGACATCGTCTTTTTCGTTAAGGAGGAGACGGAAATAAGCCAAGACGTCTTTGACTTCCTTCCTTTGATAGAATCTTAGCCCACCGAAAATGCGATATGGGATTCGGTTAGCGGCCAAAGCGGATTCGATTGAACGGGTTAGATATGCCGCGCGGTAAAGGATAGCGATATCGGAATAAGAAGAGCCTTCCCTAACCAATTCGCTGACTTTCTTGGCGATCCACTTGGCTTCCCCTTCCGCGGATTCAAAGGATTTGGTGATGATAGGTTCTCCTTCTTCATCCTCGGTATAAAGGTTCTTGGGGACCCTTTTCTTATTATGGGCGATGAGTTTGTTCGCAGCTTTTAGGATCGATTCGGTGGAACGATAGTTGCGGTCAAGGACGATATCGGTGTAATCCGGAAATTCACGGGGGAAATCCAGGATGATGCCTTGGTTAGCCCCTCTCCAGGTATAGATGGTTTGGTCTGGGTCCCCAACAACATAGACGTTGGTGTCCATCGTGCATAGGTCTTTCAAAAGTCTATATTGGACGTTGTTTGTATCCTGAAACTCGTCGACGAGAAGATAAGAGAACCTATTCGACCATTTCTCCCTAATCTCAGGGTATTCTTCAAGGATTTGGAGGGTCTTTAAAAGCAAGTCGTCGAAATCGAAGGCGAACATCTGATATTTCTTGGTCTCATATTCGCGATATGCCTCGATGGCTTTCTTCTCATCGTGGAAGGTTTCCCTCACCAATTTGATGTCATCAGGATAGATGCCGAGGGTCTTTTTTCTACCGATGTAGTTCTTAACGGTTTTGACGAAGGGGTCCTTTTTCTTATAGCCCATCTCCACGAGGACATCGACGATCATCTTATCGGAATCCTCGTCATCAAGAATCGTGAAGGAACTTGGATAACCAAGGACATGACTCTCCTTTCTAAGGAAACGGGCACAGAAACTATGGAAGGTCGATACGGTCAGGAAGGCGGAGGATCCAGGAATCAGTTTTTCGACCCTTTCCTTCATCTCGTTCGCGGCTTTGTTGGTGAATGTAACCGCCAAAATCGAATACGGATCAGCGCCCCATTGATCGATGAGATAAGCAATGCGATATGTCAAAACCCTGGTCTTTCCACTGCCCGCACCAGCAATGATACGTACGTGTTGGGAAGAGGTCGTGACAGCCTCAAGTTGGGCTTCGTTGAGCAATGATGCGTAATCGATTTTCATAGCCTGTATATTCTACTTTTTAGACAAGGTTTTTTGAATGCCTAGAAAGCAATTTCTAGAAGTTTTTTCCTAACTGAGGAAACCAGCCTTAAAAATATCCCCTCCTTATGGGTAAAATATACTTATGAAGTTCTTCAAGAAGCGTGAAACTTTGGTGGAGGCCATCGCCTTCATGGCCATGTTCGCCGCGATCAACGCGCTTTTCTGTGTGCTCGCTTCATTCTTCCCGTTAGGTGGGTTAATCGTCCTCTTCGTTGTCCCCCTTACCTCAATGGTCGTGGCCTTGTTCTGCAAGGACCTCCATTACTTAATCTATCTAGGGGCCTCTATACCCTTATGCATCCTTTCTTCCTTCGCGGATATATCCTCCGCGATCTTCTATGCAATCCCAGGCTTGTTCACGGGAGGGCTATTTGGAATCCTTCTAAAAAGAAAGGCCCCTCTATATATCAACCTCTTTGCCTGCGGGGTAATCGAATTCCTTTTCTTTCTCCTCGAGCTTCCGATTATCAAAGCGACCATGAGCATCGATATGAAATCCGGCCTATTGTCTTTCTTTAGATTAAGCGAGAATGAATTCGCCACGTTGTCCTTCTTCGGCTTCATGGCTTTGTATACGATGGTGGAGATGACTCTTATTTCCATATTCGCCTTATCCATCCTTCCGCGTTTAGGAATAGATAAACCAAAGGAAAACCTGATACATGTCCCCGCTATTTTTGCTTCAGCGTTATCAATAAGCGGCTTTATCATCGGCTTTTTCAATATGGAGGTGGCCTTTGTGTTTTTGGCCTATTCCTTGTTCTGGTGCATCATTCTCATAAAAGATGAATTCCAGGCCCTTTCATGGGTTTATCTTATCGCTAGTGGAACCATCTTCCTCCTTTGTTTTATCTTCTTCGCGATCGGTTTCACATACGACAAAACCCATGGCCTCAATTATTTGAATCTCTTCCCTTTGGGAATAGCGTTAATCGGAGCGATTCGTTCCCTTTTCTTATTGAGGAAGGCGCGTAGCGAAACTAAAATATTGAAGCCATGAAAATCTTGAAGGAATTTGCACTTGGTATCCTCTGGGCGGCCTTAACGCCCTTGCTACTCGTGGTCATCGCGGTAGTCGCGGTTTTCGCTATCGGAAATTTCTTCTATGAATTCGTTTTGATGGTCATTCATTTCTTCCAGGGCAAGAAACTATTCCCGCCGTTTGAAGAGGATATCAAGGCCTACAAGATCCTCAAAAGAAGCATTGAGGAAGAGCAAAAGAAGGAAGAAGCCAAACCCGCTCCCGCTGGACCGGTTTACGTGCAGGCCAATTATTTCACGGGCACCCCTCCAGGAATGCCCCCTTTCCCAGGTGACCCAAGAATCGGTAACCCCTCTTCTCCTTATGGAGTACCACCCTCCGTTCCACCGGTTCAACCTCCCCCAATAGAGAACCGTGAAGTCCCCGCGATTGAAAACAAGGAAGGGGGTGATGATCAATGATGAACCTTTTCATTTCCCTTTCCGAAACCGATAAAAGGGCCCTCATCATTTTGGTCATACTCCTTGTGGTTTTCCTAATCCTCATCGCCTTAATCGGCGTTGCGGTACGCAAAACCATGATTTACCAATCCAAACGGGCCGATACGATGATGCATGACGCCACGATCACCCATGTTGTCGATACCCCAAAGGCCTTCCTTAACCTTGGAAGAAGAAAAAACAACCGCTTGCTGTATAGACAATCGATTCCCGCCTTCCTTTTGGCGTTGCTCGCTACGATAATCCTTATCATTGGCAACCTCGTTAACGGAAGATGGGGAGATAACATTTTCGCAGTAACGGGTGAGTTATTTTTCGCCTATGACTTCGATTCGGCGATAGTTCATGTATTTGGTGTTCCTTTAATTGGTAACTGGCCGGCGGTCATCCATTCCCCCGAATTCCATATCGAGAATCTCTATGTCTACATGGAAACCCTCTTCTATGTGGCCGCGATCATTGTTGAGGCGGTTGCTTGCCAAGCATACATAGCAAGGTGGCAGATGCTTCATTCAAGGGCAAGGACAGTATTCTCAAAGAGTCTTGATGGATATAACGCGAGCGACGATATCAAGGTCAAGCGGGATAAGCCGCTTCCACCAAGCGATTAATTGACGGGCAAAATATTTGCTCGTTTTTTATTCATTTAATCGAGGTTTTTATCTTCCTCTAAAAATTTTTTTATTTTCCGCGGACGATTTTCAATTTTTTTCACTATAAGTTAAGTAGGAGGACATTTCCATGATTGAAGAGATCTGGGATGTATTTCCAACCCCCGTCAATCCGCGCGAAGCCTCCCGAACGACGTTTCATAGGCGCGGCAGGAAAGGAGGAAAAAGGCGTGTCCAAGAGGCAAAAGATGCCCGGGTGGCCCAAGGCGATCGCGAAAGCGGCGTTAAGGATCATGCTCGCGGCCCTGCTGCTATTAGGGACGCTGTTCCCCCATAGGTGGTAAATAAAAGGTCCGGCGCATAACCGGAACCTAAATAACACCTTTATGATACCCCCAGGACCGGACCCTTTCAAGGGGGCTATGGCCGAAGACCAGGGGTATCGTAATTCCTTAATCGAAACTTGGCCACATACGTTTGGGGTAAGAAAAGCCCCGGCGGATAACCGGAGCACACTTATCACCTAAACTATACGCCGAGGACCGGACTCATTCAAGGAGACCCGGCATTGGGTTTAACCTATCATTCAGATCTTATTACAAGGGAATAGGGGTTTAGTTTCTTTTCGTCGCCTATGGCGCAGACCCCGCCTTCTCCAGTGCACTTTCCTCCTTTAGAGGAAGAACAAGAAGCCATGAAGGAAAGAGTCAAAAGCAAAAGAACGATTTTGAAAGCATTTTTCTTTTTCATAAGACAAGATGCTCCACTATTTCCCAAACAAGGAGGCCAATGATGATCACGATAACGCCAATGGAAAAGAAGAAGGTTCTTTTGGCGGCTAAAGCCCGCCTAGCTTCTTCGTCTGGTGAAAGAGGGGCTTCCTCTTCTTCCATTTCCATGTCTTCGTCATCTAATCTCATCATCGACTCCTAATTAGTATTTGATTTGCGAACTGGTGCGTGGGAATGGCTCGGAGTCGCGGATGTTGTTAACTCCGGTGAGATACATGAGCAAACGGTCGAACCCAATACCGAATCCAGAATGGATGCAGCCACCGTATTTGCGGAGGTTGAGATACCATTCTAGGCCATCCGTGTTGCCGATTTTGTCCATTTTGGCCTTAAGGATGTCGTAGCGTTCCTCACGTTGTGAACCACCGATAATTTCGCCTTCTCCAGGAACGAGGCAATCGCAGGCGGCGACGGTTTTGCCGTCATCGTTTTCCCTCATATAGAAGGCTTTGATATCCTTTGGATAGTTGATGAGGAACATCGGTCCTTTGACAACTTCCTCGGTAAGATAACGTTCGTGTTCGGATTGAAGGTCCATGCCCCATTCAATGTTCGGGTTCTCGAACTTATGTCCGTTCTTAACCGCTTCTTTGAGGAGTTCGATACCTTCGGTATATTCCATTCTGCGGAATGGCCTAGCCAAAACGGCGTTGAGCTTATCGATAAGGCCTGGGGTCATGAATTTTCCAGAGAAGAAAGCCATTTCTTCTGGGCATTTCTCCAAGACGTAACGGATGCAGAATTTGATGGTCTCCTCCATGAGGTTCATATCGTCTTCCAAATCCGCGAAGGCGATTTCTGGTTCGATCATCCAGAATTCGGAAGCATGACGTGGGGTGTTGGATTTTTCCGCGCGGAAAGTTGGTCCAAACGTATAAACGTCGCGGAACGCTAAGGCAAAGGCCTCAACGTGAAGCTGCCCGGAGACGGTTAAGGAAACCTTCTTGCCGAAGAAATCGGTTTCGGAGGATTTTCCCTTGTCGTCAGGAGTCGTAACGGTGAAAACCTGCCCTGCTCCTTCGGCGTCGTTACCGGTCAATTCTGGCGTATGGACATAGACGAATCCCTTGGATTGGAAGAATTCATGGATACCAAGAGCGAGGACGGAACGAACGCGGTAAAGGGCGAGGAAGGTATTCGTTCTTGGACGGAGATGAGCGATTTCCCTAAGGTATTCAAGGGAATGTCTCTTCTTTTGAAGAGGATAATCGGGATCTACTTCTCCAAGGACCTTGACCTCGACTGGATGAATCTCGAACGGTTGAGGCATATCGGGAGTCAAAACGATATTGCCGCGAAGATAAAGGGCGGCCCCGGTTAAGATGTGACTAATCTCCTCGTGGTTTGAAAGTGAGGAATTATAGACGGCTTGGATACATTTAAAGCAGCTTCCGTCATTGATGGAAAGGAAGCCAATGGAGCCCGAATCACGGTTTGTACGGACCCATCCCTCGATGATGATTTCGCCAAGGGCGGTGAGGTCTTCCCCCTGGGCATGGCGAGCATAGAGCTCGGATACTAGAATCGCTTGTGGTTGCATGTGAAGTATTATAGACATCAATTCCCTTTCTTGGGAGGTCATTTTTGAAAAATGACGATTTCCTCCGAAAGAAGAAAAAGGCGTCCTTTCCTAATGGATCGGGCGCCTTTGACAAACATTTTTACAAAGCGGATTAGAAATCCTTCCAATGATCGATTTTCCAGTTCGGATCGACTCCAAGGGAAAGAGGGGCGAAAACACCTAAGTCGTAAAGCCTTTCGGCGACTTTGGCGATCATCGCGGCGTTATCGGTCGTGCACCATAACGGGGGTATTATCAATTGGGTCTTGCTTCCTGCGAGCAAGGCAGTCATCTGCTCCCTAAGATAGGAATTCGCCGACACACCCCCCGCCAAAATGACTTGGGAGACCCCGTATTGTTCGATGGCTTTCTTGGCCCTTTTGACGATTACTCCAATCGCAACGTCTTGGAAAGACTTGGCCATATCGTCGACATTGACCTTCTCCCCGCGTTGCTTAATCGTATTGACGAGATTGATAACCTGGGTCTTTAGTCCGGAATAGGAGAAATCATAAGGACCTTCTGGACTATCGGGTTCCTTAAGGGGATAGATCGGCTTCCCGCGTTTCGCGGCCAAATCAATCGGAAGTCCGCCTGGATAAGGGAGCCCAAGGACCCTCGCCACTTTGTCATAACATTCCCCAACGGCATCGTCCTTGGTTTCGCCGATGATCTCGAAATCCATATGGTCTTTCATGAGAACAAATTCGGTGTTCCCGCCTGATACGACGATTGCAAGGAGAGGGAAGACGAATTCCCCGACGTATTCATTCGCATAGATATGTCCGGCGAGATGATGGACGGGAATAAGAGGCTTCTTATAAAGAAGAGCCAATGTTTTCGCACTTTGGAGACCAACGTGGAGACAGCCGATTAAACCAGGACCGCGGGTAACCGCGAAGGCATCGATATCCTCCAAATTGACTTTGGCCTTATCCAAAGCCTCCTTTAGGCAAACCGTGATGTTTTCCGTATGTAGACGCGAGGCGATTTCCGGCATGACCCCGCCAAATTTCTCGTGAACCGAGATTTGGGTGGCGACAACGTTAGATAAAAGTTTCCCGTTATCGGTAATCGCGACAGCGGTTTCGTCGCAAGATGATTCGATTGCAAGGATCTTAGCCATATCAGAGACTCCTCACCATGTAGATGGCGTCTTCACCATCGGAATAATAGTTCTTCTTGATGGTAATCTCGGAGAACTTGTGTTTCTTGTAAAAGGCAATCGCCGGGGCATTGGAAACGCGGACCTCGAGGGTGATAAACTCAACCACGTCCTCCTTGGATTCACAATCCTTGATCATTTGGCCAAGAAGCATATTGCCGATGCCCTTACGTTTGAATTCCTCTTTGACGGCTATTTGGACGATGGTCGAGGAATTAAACGTAATCATGAAGTCGATGAAACCCACGACTTCATGATCGACGACGGCGACATACATTCCCGAAACGGGGTTTTCGTTAAGTTCGGCGGCAAGTTGCTCTTTGGTATATGGGTTATGGAAGGTGGCGTCTTCGATAGACTTGACCGCGTCTAAATCGCTTGGAAGCATTTTCCTTACGATGGTTTTGAAGTGCCCTTGGTCATAGGAATCCTTCAAATAAACCGGCCTAGCCCCAAGGGGATTCTCTTCCTCGTTTTCCTTGACAGAAAGACGGAGCAATTCCTCGGCGATATTCTCTTCTTCTCCTTTTAGGCCTAAATAAGCGAGGTCGCCGCAAAGAAGGTAATCCGGGTGTTCGTCGATATAGGCGAGAAGTTCGCTGTTCTCGAGGATGCAATCCTCCATAATGGCCTTGCCCTTATCGTAAACTCCGACATAGCTTCTCTTGCTTCTTGCGTTCATGATGCCGATTGAGGGTTTCTCAAACGAATGGCAGATTAATGCGAGGGAGGAAATCGTGTAAAGCGGGATGTTAAGCGCGAAGGCGATGGTTTTGGCGATGCTCATGGAAATGCGCACACCCGTATAGGAACCTGGGCCTTTGCCAACTGAGACGGACTCGATATCTTTTCGGGTGAGGTTGTTTTTGTTTAGGAGGTTATCGATTTCCAAAACCATGAATTCCGATTGCTTTTGCCAAGCTTCATAATCAACGCAATCGATGATTTTATCCCCTTGCGCAATGGCGACAACCAAACGCTTATCGGAGGAATCGAGAAGTAACTTAATCATGGTCAAACGCCTCCTTTACTTCCTCTAAAACGCGGGCAAGTCTTGGACAATCCGTTTTGAAAATCAATGTACGGGTGTTCTCTTCTTTATGGTTGATCTCGATTTCGATGCGTTCGTCGGGGATGAGGGGCTCGATGAATTTCGGCCATTCGATGAAGCAAGCCCCATCGCCTTCAATATATTCGTCAAGACCGATTTCGATGTTTTGGTCCTCAAGGCGGTAGGCATCGATATGGTATAGAGGCAGTCTGCCCCCAAAATAGCATTTCATAATGTTGAAGGTTGGGGAGATTACGTTATCCTTGATGTCTAAGCCTTCCGCAACCCCTGAGACGAACGTGGTTTTGCCCGCGCCTAAATCACCCGTAAGCAAAACGACGTCCATCGGGACGAGATGTGGGGCGAGAAGTGCTCCTAGACGTTTGGTTTCTTCTTTATTGTGGCTTTCGAAAAATAGTTCCATGGTGAATTACCGAAGAGAAGTATACTACTTCTTAACGTAAAGGCATCGGGTGGTTTTGGGAAAGGAAGAGTTCGTAGAGCCTTTCAATGGAATCGTCGTTAAAGGGGAACTCCCTTGCATCGATCATCCTTTTGACTTCCTCAAGGGATTTTTGGATGGCCTTGGTTAGGTCTTCTGGATAGCCAAAAGAAGATGCATGCCTATTGTATTCGTTCTCATCAAGGGTCTTTTCCAAACCGTCTGGATAAAGCTTTACGTCGAGATCGTAATCGATATATTTCAGGAATCCCTTATCGAAAATCGTCGGGGAGGCGATGTTGACGTAATAGCAGATCCCCGCGGGGAAAACCTTGCCTTTATCGCCATGGGCTTCGGTTTCTTCCTTGAACATCGCGATGACGTTCATCCATTTTTCCTTGAAAAGGAGGAAGATCGCTTTTTCCTTGGTTATCCACCTTCTGCCATCGCTTTCGGTGACCGCGGAGGATTTGCTGGCCAAAGCCCAATAGGAGGCGTTTTCCTCCACCAAATAAGCAGGGCTCCATTGCCTATGCAAAGACCCGTCATGCTTATAAGCCTGTACTCTCATCCATCGCGGGAAACGCCCCGTGTTCTTTTCTTTTTTGTCCATTTACGTTTGCCAATATGGAGAAATATCTTCTCCGCTTGCCTAAAGTATAACCCAAAACAAAAAAGAAGCCATTAGGCAATGCTAGATGGCTTCGTTGAAACTATTGTTTGTCTTTCTCTCCAGAAAGCGAATACCCGATTTCGAGGAAGGAAGCGAATATTTGCTTGTAGGCGATAAGGTAATTCGGGTTGAATTGATCCTTATTCGGCAAGATCATCAAAGTGTCTTCGACTCCTAGATACATATACGTCCTGCCGGATTGGATGGAGATGGTGACATCGACTAAGAGCTTGTTGGTCCTGATTTTCTCGATGAGCATCATGGTTTCGGAGGGGATTTTGGCGATATCCTTGCCAAGGCCATAGACGTTGTAATAATCGTTTTTGATGGCAGGGGTCGCCCCAATTATGCCGGTTGGCGGAATGGCGCGGTCATTTCCCTTGAAGTAGAAGATGACCCCGTTATCAAGTTTTAGGTTATTGTGCATACGGAGGAATTTGCCGACGAAAGTAACCATCAAGGCCTTGTTCTTGCCTTCCTCTTGGCTAGCGGCATCGGAAACCGCCGCATCAACGCCTTTATAGGTGAAGGTGAGGGAATCACGGCTACCGACGTTATGGGTTTTCTTGAAGGCTTTGCCCCCATCGAATTCCTCCTGGGAAAGTTTGGTATCGACATCCCCTTGGACGTTAGCGATATCAAGGCCCTCAAAGAGGTATTCGTCCATTGGCTTATAGAAGGCATGGAAATAGGTGGAGACGAAGCGGTTTTGTTTCTTTTTGACCAAGAAGCTCGTCAAAGCCATGATGACCAAGGAACCGGCGGCGGTGCCTAAAGCGATATACAAAGGCACACTGCCGGCGCTGCTACCCATGACGGTAGTCGGGATGACCCAAGCCAAGACGATCAAAAGAAGGCAAAAAGTGGAGATTCCAACTTTAAGGATAGAGGAGAGGCGATAGCTCTTCTTCCAGGCCTTCCTCGCTTCTTCCATCGCGGACAGCTTTGGGTTGTCATATTCATAAACACCTTTTTCATCAACCGCAATAACTCTAGGAACAGCATCCCCTTGGAGTTCTGCTGGCAGATGCAAATCGGAGGTATCGATTGGACCGGTTTCCGTTTCAACAACTTTCCCGGCTTCCTCGGCCTCTTTCTTCTCCGCGGCCTTCTTGGCTTCCTCGGCTTTCTTAGCCTCCCTTTCCGCGGCTAGTTTCTCGCTTTCGACGTCGACGAATTCATCTTCATCAACGACGGTTTCTACTTTTTCTTTTTCTTCCTCAGGCATGGGTTTTCCTCCTTTTGGCTGGAGTATCATAACACAATGAGAGCTTTAGCATTATGATTTGAATCATAAAAGGGCAAAAGAAAAGGATGCGGTACGTTTTTATAACTTAAAATGATGTTCTTATTCTTTTGGTTCTTCCAAAGAGGCTTCTTTGTTTTCTTCTTTCCCCTTAACCTCAACAGATTTGACGGGGAAGAAGGAATTGACCCTAGCCAAAGGACCGTAAAGGGCCATGATGGCAACGGTGGCGATTCCTCCCGAAACGAAGACATAGCCAACGTTATATAAGGCGGCGGCGTCTAATTCATAGCCATAAAGGAGCATGGAGGAGACCGATCCCGCCGCGAAGCGGACCGCGCTGGCGATAGCGCAGCCGACGAAGATGAAGATCTCGCCTTTGAGGTTGTAGTTCTTTTGGTCTTTCCCAAGGATTAGATTTCCAAAGAACCCGACGATCGCGACCGACCCGATTCCTAGGAGGTAATCGAAGGGGAAGGTGGCGATTCCATAACCATCGGTTAAGCAAGTCAACAAACCAAAGATGATTCCCGCGGTTACGAATCCCTTTAATGGCCCACGCCTAATCGCATAGATGAATAAGGGGAGCATCTGCAAATTAACGGACCCCCCGGTAGGCATTTTGAAGAAGGTGATAAGGTTGAAGATAAAGGCAAGGGCAACGGTTATGCCGGCTTCCGTGATATCGGAAATGGTAAACGATTCCTCTTTGCCGTTAATCACGAGGGTCATAAGCGCGGAAACGAAGAAGCAAACGATCGGGAGAACGCCCCAAATCTGAATCTTGGCGGGTTCGGCGGACCAAGTGAAAACGTAATTGATTACGTAACCAG
This sequence comes from uncultured Erysipelotrichaceae bacterium, assembly GCA_900317165.1. Lineage (GTDB taxonomy): Bacteria > Bacillota_I > Bacilli_A > RFN20 > CAG-826 > Alloenteromonas. The sequence continues at coordinate 23,269 of ONFU01000003.1, read as the reverse complement.
AGGCAATAGAGTTTACTCCGCTAAATAGAAGCAGGATGGTGGCCGCGGTATAAAAACGCGTATTGAACCTTCCCAAAACTATTAAGATTGCGGATAAAACGGGGAATCCCAAATAAATGACGATGAAATAAGATCTTAACGATGGTTTGAAGGACGCGTTGGAAATCATGTCGATCAATCCATAATAATGAGTGACAGTCTCCCCGCCTTCATCAAGTTTCACCCTGAAATAAGGTCCTGCTAGAGAAATCGCAATGCCGATAAGAAAAATCGCGATTGCGATATATGGGGCTAACCCCGTTAGCACTCCGCGCACCTTCGCAAAGTTGCCGTTTTCGTTGTTTTTTTCCATGTTTCACTCCTCTTTGACGAGAAGCAAGTCGCCTTGCCTACGCCAGCATTATCTGGATCAGGTGCCGTTTCGATGGGAACACCATCGCTCTCAGGCTCCTTCATGGGAACCTCCGGATCGCTAAAATTCTAAATCTATCTATTTCGTTTTCAAGGATTATTTTTTGTTAAAAACTACTACCGTTTTGCGATATTCGACCACCGTATTGGCGTTTCTCCCCTTTCAACTAGGAAAACGTTGCACCTAGAGAAAACGCGGGTTCCAAACCATCCGCCTCTATTCGCGGATAATGGAGATGGGTGATTCGCGGCTATAACGACGTGGTTGGGGTTTCTTACGTAGCGCGCATAACGCTTAGCAAAACTTCCCCAAAGCAAATAGACGATTGGCTGATCTCTTTTTTCCAAAAACGCGAACACGTCCTCGACGAATTTGTCATATTCATCCATTTTATGGGATAAAGGCGAATTCCTTACTACCGTCAAATAGGCGTTAAGAAGCAAAACCCCTTGTTTGGCCCAGCAAGTCAAATCGCCTTTCTCAAAATCCATTTCCTCCTTGGTATCGTCTTGGATTTCCTTGTAGATGTTCTTCAAAGAAGGGGGTAAGGGGATTCCTTCGGGGACGGAGAAGCATAAACCCATGGCCTCACCTGGATTATGATACGGATCTTGGCCCAAGATAACGACCTTAACTTCGTTAGGGGAAGTTTGCTCAAACGCGTTATATACGAGGTTCCTTGGAGGATAAACCGTCTTTGTCGCGTATTCCTTTTTTAAAAATTCTTTCAAGGACTTCGCGTATGGTTTTTCCTTGACGGAGCGGAAGAATTCATCCCAATCTTTGATCATGACGCCAAGATTATAAAATAAATGGTCTCGGTTTTCCTTCTTAAATGGGATAATACCCCCGATGAAAATATTTTGGCTCTTCAACCATCCCGCCCCATATAAAATCGATTTCTTCAACGAATTAGGGAAAGAAGTCGAGCTCACCGCGATGTTCATCCGCGATGAGGAATATGTCCGAAACGCGACTTTTTATAGTGCAAGTCCAAGAAATTTCATCGCTTTATACGTACACGCGAAAAAGATTGGGGACGTTAACAGCAACTCAAGGGTCCCCTTAAAACATTTGAAGTCCCATAAATACGATATAGTCGTCATAAATGGTTATAGGTCTTTCACCGAGATGCGCGTCATCTCCTATTTGAAGAGAAAAAAGATTCCTTACATCTTCTATATCAACGGAGGCATCATCAAAAAGGAAAACTTCCTTGTTAAGGCTTTGAAGAAACATTTCATTAAAGGCGCGAACGCTTATTTATGCCCCGACGAAAACTCCATGGCCTACCTCGTCCATTATGGAGCCGATCCAAAATCCGTCTCCCTTTACCCCTATTCCAGCGTGAAAGAGGAAGAGGTGCTGAAAAAGCCTCTTACCAAAGAACAAAAGCGGGATATCCGAAAAGAATACGGTTTGCCAGAAGGAAAGTTGTTCGTATCCACCGGCTTTTTCATCGAAAGGAAGAATTTCGTTTCCCTTATTTCGATATTCGCCAAATACCAGGAGCCTAGCACCCTCCTTCTTATTGGAGAAGGCGAGCAAGAGAAGGCCATGAGGGATAAGATTGCCGAACTCAAACTCAACAACGTCATCATCATGCCCTTCAAAGAACATAAAGAGCTTCTTCGCATCCTCTCTTCTTGCGATGCTTTCCTCTTCCTTTCCAAAGAGGATATCTACGGCCATGTTATCGAGGAAGCCTTGAGCCAGGGGCTCCCAGTAATGAGTTCAAGCGGGGTAAACGCCGCGAAGCATTTAATAAGGGATGGGGTCAACGGTTTTGTTGTCGATGTCCATGATGAGGAAGGCATTTTGAAGGCCATGAGCAACCTCACAAGGCGAGGGATGGCAGAGCAAAGTCTTGCGGTTGCGAAGGATAACACCATCCTTTCCACCCTCAATCATCACCTAACCTATTTTGCGGAATATTACGAAAGGCTAAAATCGAAGTGATATGAAGGTCATCTATTTATCAAACCACGTCGGCCAACTCGATTTTGACCTTATCGTCAAAAACGCCTCGAGGAAGCCTAATCCCGCAGGGCAGAATTTTCACGGCAAACTTATTGCTTCTTTAGCCAAATATTTTGAAGTCACCTGCTTTAGCCTTGTCCCCTCTTCCGAAGATTGCTTCGAACATAAGAAGGGGATTAAGGGAAACGGCATCCCCCATTATTATTTCTATCCACCAAAAAGGCCAATCATTCCTAACGCCTTGACGATTCCTCCAAAAATCATCCGCGCGGTCATGGATAAATTCGGCAAGGAAAAACCTGAAGACCTCATTATCGTCTATGACACCCTCAACATTTCCTTGAGCAGGGCCGCGAAATCTTTGGCGAAGAAACTTGGGTGCAAACGCCTGGCCGTCTGTACGGACGATCCCTTCAATATTTCGGGGACAAGCGATACATATATCTCGGCTTCCCTTGGCTTAAGCAAAGAGGCTGATGGATATTTCTGTCTGACCAAAGGTTTGGAAGAGCTTTATAACGTGAAGCAAAGGCCCTTCCTTATCCATATGGGCATAGTTGAGGAAACCCCCGAAATCAAACCTTATGAATCCGAAAAGCCATATGTCTATTATGGAGGGGCTTTATTCTATAAAGACGGGACGGATTCCTTGCTTGAGGCCTATTCTTCCTTAAAGGCCAACTTCAATTTGATTCTCGCGGGGCACGGCCCAAGCGAAAAGAAGGCCAAGGAACTCGCGGAGGCGAACGAAGACATCATCTTCCTAGGGCAAGTCTCGAAGGAGGAGAATTATTCCCTTGAAGCAGGTGCGGAACTTTTGATCAATCCTCGTATATATAGGGCTTATCTTGATAAATGCTCCGTTCCTTCCAAGGTCATGGAATACCTCCACCTAGGAAAACACGTCGCCTCGACTTTATCAACCCCAATCAAGGATGTTTACGAAGAGGCCATAGATTGGATTCCCTCCGATCCCGAAAAAGCCAAGGACCAATTAATCGAATTCTTCGTTTCCCATATGGACGAAAACGGAAACCTCATCAATCTAAAAGAAAACACGGCCCAAGGCCGCGTCCTCGATGCTTACGGATTAGAAGCAAGTGGAAAACTTCTTTACGATTTCATTTCCTCTCTTTGATTGAAAGACAAAGCATTTCCGCGATTTTATCTAGCAACAAATCGAAGCTATAGACTTTCTCGTAATATTCTTTCCCGTTATTCCCTAGGGTTTTTCTTTCTTCTTCGCTTAAGGAGAGGAGATTATCTATTGCTAAAGCAATGTCCTCTTCTTTTTCACTATCGGAGAAAACAGCCGCGTCAGCTTCCTTAAGAATCTTCTCCCCGTCTCCTTTTATGATCCCTAGAACAGGACGGCCATAATAAAGGGAGGAGACGAGTTTATTGGGAACCGTTGCCCCCACGAAACCTTCGCCTTTTAAGGAAACCACCAAAGCGGTCGCGTTGATGAAATAGGAAGAAGTTATTTCCCTAGATAACGGGCCGTGTATTTCAACGACTTCCTCTAAATGCTTTTCCTTTACGATGTCCTTGACCTTTTCTAAGCAGTGCCCCATGCCTATAACATGGAGTTTGACTCCTTTGGTTTTGACTAAAGGCATAGCCTTAACAAGGTTCTCAACCAACTGAAGGGGACCGACGTTCCCGGCATAGACAAGACTATAAGGCGTATCGAATTCGATCGGTTTACCGGTTTCCTTCGCCAATAAGGCCGGCTGAGCGACATAGGTTATGGGGGTGTCTTTGATTATTAGGACATCCCTAAAGTAGGATTCAAAGGAAGGAGAGGAGATAAGGATGTGGTCCATTTTCCGATATATCTTCTTGCTCCAAGAGAAAAGGAGGCGATACATGCATGAGTTTTTCCTCACCGCTCCAGTTACGACTGTCGATTCTGGCCAAAGGTCATAGCAATGATGGACGTGGGGGACATGATGCTTCTTCGCATAGAGGTTGGCCCCGCTTGCGGCGGTGATGGGGGACATGACCTGCGAATAAACGACATCGAATTCTTCCTTCAGATGGCCAAGGTATTTCTTGGAATTCCTCCAAAAGGAGATGTAATTGCGAAGGCGGGACATCCCAGAATTCCCTCTAGGGAAAAGTTTGCAACGATGGACTCGGACCCCGTTAATCTCTTCATCGAAGATATTCTCGTATCCTTCTTGAATATGGCCTAAACCGTAATTTGGCTGTCCGGTCACCACCAAAACTTCATGACCGCGTTTAACTAACCCCTCTGCCATTGCGGTCAGGGAGACTTTTTCCGGATAGTAATACTGTGAGACAATCAGGATTTTCATCCCGTAAATTATCTTTGTTAGGACCCTTTTGGGCAACATGGATTTACGGCAAAGTTTCCCTATTTTCTTTAAGGTGTATAATTCCCCCGTTCTATGAACGAAACGGCAAAGACCAAAAATCCTTCCTATAACGTCAGGGCCAACGTGCTTATCAATTTGATTCGCACCTTAACCATGACGATTCTTTCGTTCATCACCTTCCCTTATGTGACCCGCGCCCTTGGCGATTCCGTGTTCGGAACCTATACCTGGGCCAATACCTTCGTTTACTATTTCCTGATTTTGGCAAGGATCTCCATCCCCAATATCGCTATCCGCGAATGCGCGAAGGTCAAGGACAACCAAGAACTCCTTAACAAAACCGTTCAGGAATTCTTTTTGATGCAGGCCGTGATGACTCTTTTGAGCTTCGGGCTAATGAGCGCGACCATCTTCACTTCCAACGCATTAAGGGATAATGCCCAGCTTATTTTCCTCCTTTCGATAAATTTCCTAACAGGGGTCTTCTCCTTCGAATGGGTCTATATCGCTTTGGAAAGGCATTTCTATATAACGGTCCGTTCCATTCTTTTGATCGCTTTCTCCGGATTGCTGACCTTTACCTTCGTCAGGGGTTCAGCCACCCCATCCAACTATCTTTATACCTATGCCTTCATCGCGATCCTCGGAACGGTTTTGACGGTCATCATCAACCTCCTTTATCTGCCGCGATTCATCTCTTTGAGGAAAACCCAAAAATACGAATTCAAAAAGCATTTCAAATCGTTGTTCGTCCTCTTTTTGATTTCCTTTGCCCTCGCCTTATATAACCAAACCGACGAATTCATCCTTGGCTTTATCGATTCGAGCAAGGCTTCCGTAGGGGCTTATTCGGTAGGTGTGAAGGGCATAGATATCGTCATCACCCTCATCACCTCGCTTTACGCGGTCTTCATGCCAAGGGCCTCATATTACTATTCGCTTGAGAATAAGCGTTTCTTTCAAAATCTCATCAATTATTCCTTGAATATCACCTTCTTCATCGCTATCCCGGCGATTGCCTGCATGGCGACGATGAGTAAGGAAATCACCCACCTAATATCCGGTTCCAACGAAGTCAGCTATGAAAACGCCTTCTTGGTTTTGACGATCCTCGCTTCGATGATGCTCACCTATTCGATCGCGGATAACATCTATACCGAAATTCTCATCCCGATGAAGAAAGAGAAAATCTATCTTTTCACAATGGGGATAGGGGTCGCGTTAAATATCGGGTTGTCCTTGCTTCTTGCCCTAATCCCATTTAGGAATGACCCCGTCATAGGTGTAGCGATAGCAACAGCTGGAACGGACGCCTTGATCCTGCTGTTCCTTTTCTGGAAGACCCCTCGATATTCCACGAAGGCCATCTTCCGTTTGAATAATCTGAAGATTTTGATCGCAGGGGGAGCGGTCGCCGTCTTCTCCTTCTTCATGATGCCGGTTTTCGAATCGCTTATGCCGATGCAGGAATTATGGCAAAGTTATCTTCTTTCCATGATTATCGTCGTCGCCATAGACGCTTTATTATATATAGGCGGATGCTTGTTGCTTAGGGAGAACCTCGTCACTTCCTTCCTCCCAAGCCACCATAACAAGGAGAACCTCGATGCGGAATAAGAACCTAAAGGAAAACAAACTGAAAAGACTTGTTGGGGTAATGAGCAGGCGAATCATCAAGGCCATCTCCAAAACCGCTTATGTGAAGTTGCAATATAAATACATCACCCATCATAAGCTAAACCTCAAAAACCCAACCCGTTACACGGAAAAGCTACAGGTCCTTCGTCTTTTCGTCTATCCAAAAGACAAAGAAGCCTCCCGCTGCGCAGGACGTGTTGGGGTTAGGGATTATGTCGCGGAGAAAGGTTATAAGGATTCTCTTATCCCTTGCCTAGGAATTTATGATCACTTCGATGATATCGATTTCGCCTCTTTGCCGAATTCCTTCGTCATGAAGGCAAGCCACGCGTCAGGATGGAACATCCTCGTTAGGAATAAAGCGGATTTGAATATCGAGGAAGCCAAGCGCAAATTCGATAAATGGCTAAAAAAGGATTATGGGAAGATGACGGTGGAACCGCATTATTCTCCAATCAAACCCCAAATCATAATCGAGCAATTCATGGGGGACATCCATCATTTATTGACCGAATATAAGATCCATGTCTTTAACGGAAAGGCCAAAAACCTCTATGTCGTAACTGGTCGAGGCGAGGACATCCGTTATACAGAGCTCCATATAGACTGGACCCCTTTTGATGGTAGTCAATTCAATGGTTGGAAGAAGGCCGATACGATTCCTCCAAAACCTTCTTGCTTCGCGGAAATGGTAAAAATGGCGGAGACCTTAGCTTCCCCCTTTCCCTTTGTCCGCGTCGATTTATATGAAATAGAAGGAAAAAACTATTTCTCCGAAATGACTTTTACCCCAGCGAAAGGAACCTTAATCCTCGATGATGATAAGGTTGATTTCGAAATGGGCGAATGGCTAACTTTGCCAAAATATTAATACCAGGAAGAATCCGGGAAGAAGACTTCATAAAGGATGAGTCCATTATGGTACTTCTCCTCGTCTAGGAAATCATCGGAGGGATGATAAATGACTCCGCCTTTTTCATAATTGTCGGAGACTATGCAGAAATCGACGGACATCCCGACGATTCCGTTCGTGGAGAATTCCTCTCCGATCTCATTGAAATAGAATCCGACGAGCGCGGTATATTCCGAGGAATTGTTGGTTTGGAGGACGACATCATCAAAGGCAAATTTGGTCCCAATCAATTCTTTATTCGCACCCCTCTTATAGAAGGTGACATTTATGTCGTAGGTCGTTGTCCTGCCAGAAGGATATTCGGTGTCGCTTCCTCCGCGAAGGGCCATGCCGAAATATTTCGCCGAACGCATTTCCGCGGGGAACATCGTCCCGTATCCGCGCCTATCGAGTTCGACAATCGCGTAGGAGCTCCAGGCGTTGCAACGGATTTGGCCATTATAGAGTTTGGAGAGATATCCCCTTCCAAACGCCGAATTTATGAGGGTCATCTTCTTAGTTTGGCCATAGGCTTTTCCAATAAGGCTTGTTTGATCGGCCCATACCCCGATTCCCGTATCGATGATATCGGGGGTCCAACTTAAGCCCTCGAAATCCTCAGGATGCCAAGAGGCGGCCTGGCCAAAGCCCTGCATCTCATTGGCCTTGGTAAAAGAACCGGAACCATTGAAATAACGGTTATCCGCGTCCTTATCGTTAACTAAGGGGATCGTCTTCTCGACGGTGGCCTTTTTGATTGGTTCATCGTAATGGCTATAGCAATTTGGAAGGAAATCTCCGCCGATATATTGGTTCCCACCATAAAGTTCCGCGGTATCGACGCAAGAGGAAAGGACCACGCTAAGAAGGGAGACTAACAGTAGATTTTTCTTATTCATTGACGCATGCCTCCTCTTTTTTAGATGGTTCAGCCTTTTCCTTTGGCTCATAGATATAACCTAAGAGCAAGGCCGCAAGAAGGAAGAACGACGAACGCGAAAGCGGTACGAGCAAGGATGAATGGTAAGAGAAGAATTCATCAAGCCCATACGCGTGTAAGAGAGGAATCTCGTCGTTATTGAAGCTGAAATAGACGAAGATTCCCAAAAGGATTCCCATGAAAGCCATCCTCTGACATTTGGGTCCTCCATCCTCGTTTATGAGGAAACGGTGGCCATAATAGAACCCAAAGAAGATGAGGAACATGAGCCCTGCGAAACCAACGAGGCCGTTTTGATAGAGGATATCGAATTCGAAGATATGAGTGTTATAAACCATCAACCTCGTCCCGGATGCATCGACCGCGTTCGCCCCGAATAAGGTGGTAAGGAAATTGAATCCTTGACGCGTCTCACCCCTAACGGTGAAGAAGGTGGCCTCGATGGCGTTTTCGATTTTATCGATCGCCACCCCAAAGGTCTTTGGCTTATCGCCCGCGTAGAAAAGCGGGATTTTCCTTAAGAAGGAAGAAGCCCCAAGCATCGTATCGACAAAAAGAACCAATATAACCACTCCAGCAAGCCCTAGGAGAACGAAAAAGACAATCTTCGCTATCTTATCCCTAGTTGCCCTATTTTCCTCTCCAGAGAGCCTGATTTGAATAAGCTGATGGATTCCCATGACTACGTAGACCACGAGCAAGAGAATCAAGCCCAATCGATACGGGGTGAAAATAAGGTCAAGTAAGCCGATCGCGGTGAAGCCGATTAGGACAGGAAGCCTCCAAGTCCTCTTTTTGTAATCCATCGCGAAAAGCCCTACGCCAGAGCAAGCCAAGATGAAGGCAGGGGCTTTTGCTACGGCGATATTGACTTCCCTAAACATGAAGCCATCAAGGAGCTTGCCTTCGCTTGCGATAGGGAAGACAACGCCATCAAAGTAATAGACCTTCCCATTGTTTATCGCGGCGTAGAAAAAGCCATACCTAATAAGGGAATAGAACCCGGTGACGAGGACCAAAAGGGCTAAGGCCCCTAAAATAGCTAAAGCGATGTATTCCTTCTTCAAATCCGATAATTCCCTCAATGAGGAACCAAGGCAGAACATCGCGATAAAACCTAGACTGACTATGAGATTGAAGAGGATTCCGTAAACGATCGCCCCCGTATAATAAGTCATCCAGAAATAGGAGATTCCAAGGAAGAACAAAGCCACCAAAGGCAATATGGGTAATTTGCTCTTCTTGACCCCCGCGAAGTGATAACGGAAATAAGGCAATAGGAATAAGGCAACCGAGAACCCGATAACCCTAAGGAAATTCAATCCGTTCGCCCCGCCAAAACCAAAGCAAATGAGGGCGATGACGTCGAGAGTAATAAAACCAAGGATCCTCTCCAATTTCGGATCGCTTGGTTTCTTGATTTCCTTTTTCTCGTTCTCGTTATTCATAGATACCATCCGAATCAACCATGTGTTCGAAGTTTGGGTCCTTCTCCTTTAGCCTTCTCATGAAAAGCCTCGCAAGAAGCCCAACGGCGAAAAGGATAACGAATAGACCGACCAAACTCCAGCAAATAATCATCATCACGAACCTAACGGTGTTATCCGCAGCTTCGGAATATAGGATCGAGAAGACCAAACTAGCGACAAGGGAGAGGAAAAAACCAGGGGAGGCAATTCCAAGGAGAAGGCTGGATAATCTACCGAAAAAACGAATCCCCTTGCGGTGATCGTCTTTTATTTTTGCGGCCTGCACGGGTTTTTCCTTTTCATCAAAGGTCATGCCCTCGGCTACTACGTCGATAACTTCCTTCTCTTCCATGTATCACTCGGGTTTTTCTTCGTTCTTTTTCCCGTTTAGCTTTTCGCCGATCAAGATGAAGCCCTTCTTGGCTATACGGTTCATTCTTTTGTCCGCAAGCCAAATGAAATGGCGTTTGTTCTTGCCGATTCTCGTATACACCCCATTGTCGGAATAATATTCGATGGGGATGACTACATGCTTTGTTTTCCCGGTGAAACCGACCAAATCGGTTTCTAACGTCATCGCCTCGACGTCGATTTTGACCTCGGCGTTTTTAACGGGGCGATAGCCATACCAGAAATAGAACAAAAGGTAGAGGACCCCAAGAAGAATCGCGGCGACCCCAAAGGCGATCGTCAAAGCGAAATAGGCGTCTAAAACGATTTTCCCGGATTTCCCACGGTTAACCGTCAAGCCGAAAAGGATGGCCGCGGCGACGATGATCATCTCGGCAATGACGAAAAAGATGAAGAGTTTTTCTCTTTCGACCCTTTTAAGACGCCAATACTCGCGCCCGGTCGCCGCCGATGTGGTAATGAAAGGTTTCATGGTTTTAGATTTCTACTTTCTCAAAGTCGCTTGCAGGGTGTTTGCATAACGGGCAGACATACCCTTCGGGAAGGGTATCGCCGACATAAGTATACCCGCATATCTTGCAACGCCAACCGATTTTCTTCTCTTTTGATGGAGCAGAGGGGATTGGCTTTGGCTTGATATGCTCGAAATAGAAGGCATAGGTGACCGATGGGACGTTGGAAAGGACACGGGCCTCATCGATTTCCGCGATGAATAGCATATGGGAACCGCAATCGACCATTTCGACGACATTGCAGGCGAAATAGGCGTTCGTGGCTTTCTTCAAGTAATAGAGGCCGTTATAGGTTTTGCCAAGGTCGTTTTCGATGCCCGCGAATTTATCGACGGACCCATCGCGGTTGCTTTGGAACCCGAATCTCTTGAAAATGGAGAAATCGGCTTCTTCGGAAAGAACCGAAATCGCAAATTTCTTGGTCGCGATGATGTTATCCGCGGTCTTATTGGCCTTGTTGACCGAAAGAAGAACGCGATTTGGGGTGGAAGCGACTTGGAAGAAGGAATTGTTGATTGAGGCATCCATCCTTCCGTTTTCATCAACGCTAGAGCAAACGAACAATCCATAGGAGAGCTTGAACATCGCGGATAGATCAAGGACCTTGCCTTCTTCTTCGATCTTATCTTCGTTTGGACGTACTGAAGCGACAACGGCCTCTGCGATTTCATCAAGGTCATCCAACTGGTTTTCCTTCAAAGACGAGGCAATGGTTAGGCTCTTTTCTATGTAATTGAGGTCCAAGCCTTCCAAAATCCTTTGCATGTTGGCTTTGGCGGCAGGTGCCCAAGAACCGTTTTCGATAAAGGCGATGGTACGGTTACGGATATGGTGGTTAGCTAAATCGTGGAGGAAGTCTTCCATCTTAACGAAGACTCCGGCGTTATAGGTGGTCGCCGCCAAAACGATGGTATTGACTCTAAACGATTCGGCGACAAGGACGCTGGAATCGGTTTTGGAAACATCATACATAACGATGTTGCGTAAACCTTTTTCCGCTAAACGGGTCGCTAGACGCGTTGCGGCGTTGGCGGTATCGCCATAGACGCTGGAATAGGCGATCATGACCCCGTCTCTATCTTCTGGGGTATAGGTGGCCCAAAGTTTATATGGGTTAAGGACGAAGTTGAGATTGCCCGTATGGATCGGGCCGTGCAACGGACAAATCATATTGATTTCCAAGTCCTCGGCGACCTTCAAAACCGCGGTGACCTGTTCGCCGTATTTGCCGACGATGTTGGTGTAATAACGTCTCATCTCCGCTAAATGGGCAGCATCATAGTCCTTGGGGGTGGCAAGGACGTTCCCGGCCAATGCGCCGAAGGTTCCAAAGGCATCCGCGGAGAAAAGAACCTTTTCGGTTAATTCATATGTGAACATAACTTCCGGCCAATGGACCATTGGGGCCTTAACGAAGGTGAATACGTGTTTGCCGATAGAAAGTTTGTCCCCGTTATCAACGATAAGGAATTTGGCGTTTTCGAGTTTTGGGAAATAATTAAGAAGAAACTTCTTGGCCATCTCGTTGGTAACGATCGTGGTCTCTGGATAACGGAGCATCAATTCCCCAATGCTCGAAGCGTGGTCTGGCTCCATGTGGTTAACGATTAGGTAATCTAGTTTCCTGCCGTTAAGAAGGAATTCAATGTTCTCGAAATATACAGAGCGTACCGATTCATCTACCGTATCAAGGACAAGGGTTTTCTCATCAAGATAGAGGTAGGAATTGTAACTGGCCCCATTTTCTAGAGGGTAGACATTCTCAAAAAGGGCGAGGCGGCGGTCGGATCCACCGATATAAAAGAAGTTGTCGGAAAGGCGGGTTTCGGTATGCATAGAGGTTCTCCTTTTTTCTATTGCCTTTTAATGATAACAAAAAACCCGCCTCCGTGGGTGATGGAGACGGGTTTAATTAACAAGGAGATTACTTCTTGTCTTCTTCGCGGGTATAGCCCTTGGCAGCCATGACGTCGTCGACGAGTTTCTTCGCACGGCGGAAGCTGAGGTCGGACTTAACCTTGAAGGCCAATGGGAGGTCTTCGAGCCTCTTGGAGGTATTGACGTCGACTGGGATGGTCGTGTCTTTGTAATCCTCTGGATTGAGGGCGAAGCTCGCCTTGATGTGCTTACCGGAGATGGTAAGGAAGACAAGTTTCTCACGATGGAGCGAGAAGGTATCACCTGGACGGGAGATACGGTTGTTGATTCCGTAGGACTTGATGTAGTCGCGGAGATCATAGTATTTGTGACGGAGATCGTATTCGCTGTTCTTGAGTTTGGTCTCGAAGGACGCGCCACGCCTTCTGGAATTCGGGAAGCGGCTGCCATCGGCACCTTCAGCTTCACCTTCGACCGGAGCTTCTTCCTCGGCGGCTGGTTCTTCTTCCGGCTCTTCCTCGGGTTCTTCTTCAGGTTCTTCTTCGGCGACGGGTTCTTCCTCTTTCTTGGCTTCGGCGTTGTTAACGACGACAGTGATGTTCTGAGGAGCTTTGTCTTGTTTGCCAAGTTCGTCGCGGACGATTTCGCGAACTTCTTCTTCGCCAAGGCCCTTTTCTTCTTCCTTGGGCTCTTCTTCTGGCTCGTTCTTGGCCATTTCGTCGCGGACGATGCGGCGGATTTCTTCTTCGTCAGCTGGAGCGACTTCAGCTTTTTCTGGTTCGGCTTCTTCTTTCTTGCCGATTGGGAGTAAGCCAGAGTTCAAGGCATCGAAGAAGAGGAGTAAGAGGGCGATAAGACCGAGGGTCAAACCACCGGTAAGACCAACCATGGCCTTACGTCCGGCATAACCGGTATCGATGCCGACAAAGAGGACGACAGCAATATAAGAGGTAACGAAACCGGCGAGCAAAAGAATGGCAACGTTGAGCAACTTCTTTGGCTCTTTGCGCATAAGGACGATAACCGTCATAAAGATAGCGGCAGCAACCGTGAAGTAGAGGATGCCTTGCGCAAGGGCATCGCCACGGAACTGGCTGCGCACTTCAAAGAGGAATGACTTCCAGAACCACCAGGTTCCAGCAGCCCAGCCCCAATGCTCCCCGCGACCATAAGTGTTGTCGACAGGGACGAAGATCATCACAGCGACAAGCGCTAGGACGATGGCGATTAAGCCGAATGCCCATAAGGGCAATCCCTTCCTAACTTTTTTCTCACCCATAAGAAACCTCCTTTAAACGTACAAATGTTTTTATGGTGCTTTAAGAATACGCCTGCTTTGCAAAGCATTCAACCAAAAATCAAGGCATGCATCCGCTTATTTTTGCATTTCTCCATTATTTTCATTGGGTTTTGCACAATAAATCATTTAGGAAAAATATAGATTTTATCGAACTTTTTTAATTCGGAGAAAATATGATTATCTTTAGGAAAAATTAGGAAAAATCAACTATAAAAATGTTAAATTTTTTTAAATAACTATGATGTGTATCGCCTAATTTTGCTTACTGACGGTTAATTACGACGCCGGTTATGAATACCAAACCTTCTATTCCGATCATGATTCCGCTAGCTAAATCGATTTTGAAAGAAGAATCGTACACGGCCATGATGAAATAGGTCAAAACAAGGAATAATGGACCAGAGGCAAGACGGAAAATCCCAAATAATGGCGAAGTGAACATTATCAGCATCATCATCCCTAAAAACGCGGGGACTTTTACGTACCATGGACAATAACTCTTGCTTCCTGCGAGCTCGCCTTTCTTTTCGGGAACAAAGAAATAATAGAAAACCGAAAGGATACCAGGAAGGTAAGCAAGCACGACGGAAATAATGAAAATCGGGAGTTGATAGGAACCTATTGTTCCGGAGAAATCAGAAGCTATTATGTTTTGGAATACCGTGTTTTGCATAACAATCGGCAAGGCCACCCCGCTAAACATATATGGGGTGGAATAGAAATCGCTTCCGACATTAAAGAACGAAGCAACCGCGGCAGGAGCTAGGGAAAGAGCCGTAAGACCTAACCCAGAGGTCAATGAAGCGGAACGGGCCGAATTGCTGATCGAAGACATGCAGGCAACGAAGGCATAAAGGCAGAATCCCGCAAAGACGAAATGCAAATAGGCATATAGATACCCAAGGTAATACGGCGAATAGATCGCGGTATTCTCCATTTCTGATAAGTAGGGCTTAGTTGCCGCAACCCTAGATGCGTAAATACCGACTTCAGCCCAGAAAGCAAGCGTAAACCCGATAAGAAGCATAACGAAAGGAACCAAGACAATTTGGATTCTCAACGCGTTCCTTCCCATTGGAATTTGAAGATACGTATCGCTTATTTGTCTTTTATATTGGTAATCCAAAACCCTTTGGGGAAGAGAGAAAAGGAAAACGAAGAAGAAAATAACAAGGGGGATAACCGCTAAAGCGGAACCCTTAATTTCAGTTCCCCCCGTTCTGACAAAAACAGTCACATCAGAGAATATTCCGCTTAAGAAGGCGACGAATAATAGGACAATCGACATGCCAACGAGCATCGGCAGCAAATTCTTAATCTGATAAGCGAGGAATTTCTTATTCATTTTCTTCCTCCTTGGCAACCGCCATGCTCAAAGCCAAAATCTCATCCGCATCTATTGGAATCGGTTCAAACAAAATATGCTCTTTGGCTTGCATTAATCTTTGGATGGCCTGATCGTTCTCATAAACGATAAGATGAGTGATCGAGCCGACCTTCTTTAGGCTTACAAGGCGTAATCCAAAGGAAATAATGTCCTCTTTCGTAACGTCTTCTTTGAAAAGGACCTGGTATTTCTTTAAGTTAGCGGAAAGGTCTTCTTTGTTTCCAGAGGCCCCTAGTTCACCTTTGGTGAGGAGAAGGAAGGTATCGGCGATTCCATCAAGCGCGTGGATGTTATGGCTTGCGATAACAATGCTTCCGCCTGATTGCCTTTTCTTAAGCAAGGCTTTTTTGACTTTCTCCATGGTCAATGGATCGATTCCGTCAAAGGCCTCATCAAGAAGCAAATATTTGATTTTCATCGCAAGGCAAAGGGAAAGGAAGGCTTGCCTCCTCATACCCTTTGAGAAAGTGGAAACCTTTTTGTTCTCCGGCAATTCGAATGAACGGATATATTTATAAAAAATGCCTTCGTCTATTTCGTAAAAGAGGGAATAAAAACGGAAAATCTCTGACACGCATCCCCCGTTTGGGCAATATGGATCATCAGGAAGGAAGAACAGATTCGCTTTAGAAGAGACCTCCGTATTGGAAATCCCATCGATTTCGATAAAGCCTTCATCGGGGTTATAAACACCGGAAAGAAGACGGAGCAAAGTTGATTTACCAGCGCCATTCTCGCCAACAAGGCCGACAATTCCATCATCGATTTCAAAAGAAAGGTTGTTGATGGCCTTTTTATCCGCGAAGTTTTTTCTGATTCTACTTGCTCTAATCATAAGGGCTCCATGATTATAGCCTTTCCTTTTCTCTAAGAGAGAGTGTTCTTGTTGTTCACAAAAGACTATCTTTAGGCCCAAAAAAGAAAACGCCAGGCATCACTGCCTGGTGTCGCTTGGTCTTTCGAGTTAACGTCTTCAAGACTCCGAAGTTGACGGGGGATTTCATGTTTACGGTTTACCGTGTGGGAGATTCCAACCAGCCACTTCCCGAGGGAATCGGTCCTTACCTCGGTTCCTTCTTGAAAGGGAATCGCATTCAGGATCAAGTTTTTGTTTCTCCGGTTTACCGGCGAGAAGATCTCTTATCTTCCTAGGCCTGTATTGAATTGCTTCTAGCAGGTCTCGACATCGATCTTAGGGTACGTCTTCGTTCGCCTAAGTATCTTTGCCACGTTCCGACTTCACGAATTGCAGGGTGGAACGACTTCCTTCGAGGACTTGCGTCTTCGATCTCGCCTAGACCGTAGCCTAGGGTCGAGGCTTTTCCAGCGGTTTACCGCGCGCCGAGCCTCTATTGGCACCGACCTGGTTATGAATTCCCAGGCGTTCACGGATCACCCCGAGGCCGAAGCCAGATTGTGATTCGCAACCTCATCTTCAAGTTTCACTTGGCGGAGAGGCTCCCGCCGCACCAGTTAAGGTGGCTACCCAGACATCTCACCAAGGGATTTCACGATGGGAGGAGATGGAGGGAGAAGAGATTTTTCGGTTTACCTGAGCCTTTCTTCGGGGCTTGGAGTTTTGAGCTCCTTTGTGGATCGCTCCACATTCCAGATTTGAATTCCTAGTTCTACTAGGCAACGGTAGGAATTCCGTTGCGGACATCATCTTTCGATGCAGCCCGTTGACCTTCGACATCCTTTCGGTGAAGAGAGGGAGAGGGAAGGGACCAATGTTCTCAGATCCTATCTGATGGATTGGCTGTTCCGCGAGAGGAAGTTGCCTTCTTCTCTTGGGCGGTTTGCTGGAGGTCAAGCCAGGTCTACCGTCATCCTTGTTTTCCTGGTTTACCAGGGGAAGCAGGAATCTTCCAAGTTGTTGGCTTTCGCTTTTTGTCCAGGCTTTGGCAAGCTTGGGGTTAGAAGCAGGCGCCGCGTTTTCCGGTGTACCGGAGGGGAAGTGCCTTTCCCTGGAGGGGTTCCGACGAAGTTCGGTTGCCCCTGCTTGCGGATATTCTGATTTGCACAGCTGTCCGCAGATCGCTTTTTTCTAGGTAATCACTAGCCGTCAGCGAGTCGAGACGGTGGCTTTCCTTTTCCCAAGAAGAGGAGCCCTTGGCATTCCGTTCCTCCGAAGAAGTTAATCATCGTTTAGCGGAAGCCTTACCCTTTTGATGGTTTACCATCGGGCGGAAGTTCCTTAGGAATCGAGCGTTCAAGCGACGGGATTCCCTATGTCTCTTTCGAGGCAGAAGGCCTTTGTGGATCGAGGTCCAAGGGGCGTCTTTCTTTCCCTACCGTAGCGATGCAAGATCGTTATGGCCTGCTTGGTTTTGCGGGTCCCGGAGGACTCGCCTTCCCCATCGCAGGAGGCATAGTTTACTCGCATACCAAAACACATTGCAAGCGTTTTTTTAAAATATTTTCATTTTTCAATTATACACTGTATAGTTTGAAACGATTTTATTCGATGTTATCTAGATAATCATAATTTCAAAAAAAGTTAAAAACTATGAAAAAACAGTTATTTTTAGCTTTTTGCCCCTAAAAATCTCCTTATCTAAATATGTTATAATCCTTTTAATCGAGGCACGAATATGAAGGAAAGTGACAAAGTCATTCGATGGATCAAGGACTACTTTGAAGCAAACGGGAAAGGCTGCAAAGCCGTCGTCGGCATTTCCGGCGGAACCGATTCCTCTGTCGTAGCCGCTTTGCTCGTAAAAGCTTTAGGTAAAGAAAACGTCATAGGAATCATGATGCCAAATGGCGTTCAGCATGATATTGATGTCTCTTTAGCGCTAGTTAAGTATTTGGATATCCCTCATTACACGATCAATATCGCTTCTTCTGTCAATGCGATGAAAGAAGAAATAGAAAAAGTCACGGGCATAGATACGAGTGATAAACCAATTTATTATACAAACACACCTGCACGTATACGCATGAGCGTGCTTTATGGCGTGTCGGCCTTAATCGGGGGAAGGGTCGCGAACACTTGCAACCTCAGTGAGGATTATGTTGGCTATTCCACCAAGTTCGGGGATGCCGCCGGAGACTTTTCCCCAATATCCTCATTTACAAAAACGGAGGTTAGGGGATTGGGCCGCGAACTTGGTTTACCAAAAGAGTTTGTTGAAAAGATCCCAGAAGATGGCATGTCAGGCTTGTCGGATGAAGAAAAACTCGGTTTCACATATGCAGAATTAGATAGATATATACGCACAGGCAAGATTGATGATTTGGCTAAGAAGGAAAAAATAGAACGCCTTCATAAAGCTAACCTCCATAAGATTTTGCCAATGCCGCGTTACGAAAAAGGCCAATGAAATATAACCAAGCGGTAATACTAGGTAGATTCCAGCCTCTTCATCTTGGCCATGTCCATGTAATAGAGGAAGCTTTAAAGGCGGCCAAAAACGTTTTGATAATCGTTGGATCGAGTCAGGAAAGCCGCACTCCAAATAATCCTTTTTCTTATGAGGAGAGAAAAGCCTTTATTCAAAAAGTCTTTGGAGATAAGGTGCGAATCTGTCCTTTGAAGGATGCCGGATTAGGAAATGTCCACGCTTGGGGAAACCTCCTCGTCGAAACCGCGGAAAAGGAAGTAGGCCAAATCGATTGCTTTGTATTAGGAAGCGAAGCAAAGAACAATACCTGGTTTGATGAAGAAAAGAGAAGTCGCATAGACTTATTGGAGATAAGCCGCGCTGATATTGATATTTCTTCAACCAAAATCCGAGAATTCCTTAAAGTCGGGAACGAAGAATCATTCAAGGAATTCATGCCGATTAATCTTCATGAAGAATATGAATTCATGAAGGACGTGATATCGAAATCAATCTAAAAGGAGATGGGCTTCCACCGCATCTCCTTCTTTTTTTATTTCTCACGAATTGCGTCGACGGGTTTTTGATGCGCAAGACGGAAGGTTGGAAGGAAGGAAGATATGAACGCACTCCCTATCGCAACCCCGAAAATCAAGGCTATCGGAATGATTCCTGGCATAAGAACCGTGATGGAGAAAGCAAGTCCTGAGCGAACGGCATTATTGACCGCGAAGGAAATGAGGAAGGTGAAAGTCAATGCGAGAAGGATGTTTATCGCCGTGATGATGCCGGCTTCTGAAAGATAAATCTTAAAGACATCCCATCCTCTTGCGCCAACCGCTCTGAGAATACCAATCTCACGACGTTTGTTGTTGATGGAGATGGAGATGAAGTTATAAAAGAGTAAGGCGGCAAAGAATGCAGTCGCAACACCAAATCCGGTGAAGACTCCGCTAAGGACGCCGAAGAGCATATCAATCGTTTCGCATTCGGTGACGATGGAATTGCAAAGCTTCATGTAATAGGCGCTAGAATCCCCATTTTCCAATCTGCTCTTCACTTGCTTATAGCTATTGATATAAGCAGCGACCGCCTTTGAAACCCCGAAATAGTTTCCGACCGGCATTTTTCCGATAACGGCATGAGGCGTGACTTCGTTTTTAACAAAGCCCACGGAATGGAAGCTGAACTGTCTATCGTTATTCAGCATGGAAATAATCTGGGTGGCGGTAGGAGCCTTGTCGGTAACCTTGGCCTTGATGCTTTGAATATCGTATTTGGTATCAAGAACGCCACAGATGGTGTAGGCGTTATCAAGGGACTTCTTGCCAATGATATCCGCTTCTGTAGCGACTCCAGAATCAAGGAGACTCTCGTAAATGTATTTGGTGATGACGATATCGTTATCATTAACCGGCATTCCGCCTAAAGTAAAGGTAAATCCAACGGAATTGAAGTAATCTTGATCGGCCTTAACAAGACCATAAACATTTGGATCATAAACCGTGTTGGAATAAGAGGCGTTATTAGCAAAGGCAACCCTCTTTTTCTCTTCGCCCCTTAAATCGATTCCGCTATCGTTTCTGATTTTTTGAACTTCCTCATTGCTTAAAGGTGCGTTGCTATCTGTCGAGAAAAGTCCACTCAATATGCCGGCCTGATTGGTTTTCTTATAGAAAGCGGTGTCCACTTTGTTATCGAAAACGGAGGAAGTGACCATCGATTGCAAATCGGTGGTAGCCATGGTTGATGCGACACCAAACAAAGTGAAGGCAATCGTCGAAAGAATAATTGTCATTACAAGGCGGAAGGGTTTAACGCGCAAGGATTTGGCGCCCATCCTAAAGGCGGCCCTAAACGGGAATTTGGATTTGATGACCTTCCAATCTCCTTCGCCCTGGTCAACGGCTTCGTTATCGGTCTTGGAGAATCTCTGCCTATTGCCGTTTTCCGCGATCATCGCCGAGGCGGCAATCGCCTTATTGACCTTTGGGTCAACGGAAACATAAGCTTCCTCACCACCTTCGATGATGCCGTTTATCTTCTCGATGTCGGCATTGGTGAGTTTATGGCCTTTTTCTATACGGATGAGGCTATCGCCAACAAGGGTTAAGCCTTCCGATAATTCAGGGGCTTTCTCCTCGGTTTTGATAATATCGCTAATGATGACGCCGTCTTTTAATTCGATGACCCTGTCGCCAAAATATTCGGCGAATTCGCGGTCGTGACTGACGACGATGACAAGACGGGTTTGGCTTAGTTTTTTAAGAGTCTCAAAGACCTGTTTTCCCGTGTTGGAATCTAGCGCACCCGTTGGCTCATCCGCGAAAAGGACCTGAGGTTCTTTGACCAACGCCCTAGCTATGGCTACCCTCTGCTTTTGACCGCCCGATAATTCGTTTGGTTTCCTTCTTTCGTATCCGACCAAATCGACTTCCTCAAGGATGTTTTTGATAATGGCATCATCGGCTTTGCGGTGCTGTAATTCGATTGCTAAGGCAATGTTCTCCTTGACCGAAAAGTCGTTGAGGATGTTGTATTCTTGGAAAATGAATCCGAGATAGGTGTTACGGTAACTATCCATCTCGGATCCAGAGAAATCCTTGCTGGATTTTCCGTTGATGATGATTTCGCCTTCGTCGGCTTTATCAAGTCCGCCCATGACATTCAAAAGGGTGGATTTGCCAGATCCAGATTTACCAAGGATAAAGACCAGGCCTTTCTCGGGGAAACGCAACGAGATCCCGTTTAATGCTTTGACTGGTTCTCCTCTTTTGAGGGGATAGGTTTTAACTAGGTTTTTTACTTCTAGACGCATAGGATTGCTCCTTTCATGGTGACCGCGGTAAATCATACTATTTTGCGCGCATAAAAGAAGGGCAATAAACTGAGGGGGCAAGAACGCTCCGCGAATTGTAAAATATGTCTAGAACGAAAATGAAAAAAGGATCAGGCCAAAACAAAGAAACACAAGAAAAAGAACGTAAGCATACGTCGGTTTTTGGTTGGATTAAGAATATCTTCAGAAGGACTCGTCCCTTAAAAGAAGGAGAAATCGTTTTTTCTTATCCGGAAGGTTACCTTGAAGATGCCCAAGATAAGGTTTTCTATAGCGACTCCTTCTTTCTCTCTGATAATTCCACATTCAATAAGCCCTTAGCCATTGCCTCCATGGGCTTAACGATGGCTTCCTTTTCCTCCAACAAAATAAAGCAGGACATCAAATTACAAAGCCAAAACGTTAAATCATTCCTTTCCTCCTGCGGTTTTGAAGGCATTTATACAAACCCCTATTTCGATGAAGAATCCAAACCAGACGGAATTGCGTATGCCTTTGGCATGAAGACGATCAAAACCAAAGAAACCAAATTCACCCTTATCGCCATTGGGATTCGTGGGGCGAATTATGGCAAAGAATGGTCTTCAAATTTCCAAATCGGCGATTCCCAACTTCATGAAGGCTTTGTTTCGGCCTCTTTGCAAATCCTTTCCGATTTCGAAAAATACATCACCAAAAGAAAGATCAAAGGGAACATAAGGCTATGGATGAGTGGTTTTTCACGCGGTGCGGCCGTTTGTAACATCCTTTCCCAGGATTTGGAGAAATCCCTCCTCTCCCTTCCTAAGAAAGCCAAGATAGAGCAGGTATATTCCTATTGTTTTGCTACTCCAAAGGTTTCAAAGCTAAACGATTCATCTTCAAAAGGCATCTTCAATATCATCAATCCCTATGATTTGATTCCTAGAATCCCTTGTTGGAATTACTATAGATTCGGAAGGGACGTGTATCTGCCTTTTAAGGAAAACCCCGACCCATCCTTCCATAAAACGAACACGAAAATCATCAGGAAAAACAAAGATGAAATGTCCGTTGACCAAAAATACGAATTTGCGAACGAGATCGAGGATTTCGTCAAAAACAAATTGCCCTTAGCAACTTATTTGGAATTCTACCAAAGCCTTTTGATGAACATCATGAAACTCGTAGATGTCAAAAAGGACAACCCCTACGCGGATATTGCCTCATTCGTCTCTTCAATAGTCAAGGAAATCAGCGAGGAATTCGGGAAGGTGAAATTCGTAGCTAAACTGATCTTCAACAATTCCGATTGGGAGAAAGCCATAAAGCCATCCGTAGAAAAGGCCTTAAAGGGGAGAAGCTACGAAATAGAAGAATCATCTATCCTCAAAGTCATCGATAGATTGCTTTCCTTTATCAAAAAGGACTTCCTCTCATCGAGGGACTTCTATCTAACCTTGGGGCACGAAGGGAATCTTGCTTCTTATTTAGAGGAACATAAGCATAGTCTCTACATGTCTATGTTAAGAGGACTATAAAGCAAAAAACGCCTACCGTTTGGTGGCGTTTTTGGGTTTTTAATGGAAAACGGTGGTCTTTTTAGATTAATGAGACGTCGTCAAGATAGGCCCATCCACCTTCACTTTTGAAGTTGAATTCAACTCCGACACGGACGTTCGTGGCCTCTTCGTCCAAAGACACCTTGCCGGCGAACTTGGCCCAGTTTTCCCAACCTGATAAAGTAAATGGAATGCTCGCTACACGGGTCCCATTAATTTCTACGAAACCATATCCTTCAAAGCTGGAGCATTCGCCCATTGCCTGGAAGGAGAAGTCGTATTCGCCCGCTTTCACGGAAGCGAGGGTTTGATAGACTTCAAAGTCAATTGCCGCCTGATTCCATAAATTGCAGGAAGAAGAGCCGGTCACCTTCGCGTCGGATTTGACGGCGAAGGTTGAAGGCGAATTAATGCCTTCCGTCA
>ONFU01000074.1 GCA_900317165.1 uncultured Erysipelotrichaceae bacterium | reverse complement strand
CGGAAGGGGGAAATCGCGGTTTCGGAGAAGGAAGCGCCGGAATCGATGTTGACGATTTGCCATTTGGTGGCCGCTTCTTTCGTTCCGTCCGTCGTTAAATTGATAACGAAATTGCTCCTACCGTAGAGATTATCATCTGGTTCAATATAAACGCCGTGCGCGGCATTAGCGAATTGGGCGCCCAACCAATTTGGATTATAGAGACCATGTCTATCATGATTTCCCCAAATTACCGCATAAGTGAAGCCATATTTGGTAGCTTGTTCTTCGAAGAAGCTGACAAAGGTCCTAACGTGATATGCGTTAGCAAGCATGAACAAATCGCCGGTTATCTTGGCATCGTTGCCATATGTCGCCTTTATGTGGGCGTCCGCTTCCGCGATGGTTTTGCTTAGATACTGTTTGGAACTAAGCGTTGAGGTATTGGCGTTCCAATGGATATCCGTCAATTGGAGAATATTGAAATTCTCGTGATACTTCATAGCCCTGACATAATCGTCTAGGTGCTCTTGGTATTTGATTCCCTCAGCACAACCGCTAAGGGTGACGGACATTAATGGAACAAGAAGGAATAGTGCTTTCTTTTTCATTTTTATCCACCTTAAAACAGGGTGATTATAACCCTTATTATTTATCTTTTAAAATCTTGATTTTATTAGTTTTGTTGTTCATTGAAAAACCAAATTAAAAATTTTAATTGCAGTTTATTGGATACATGATTCAATTTAAGGAGTTTTGGAGGAAAAACAATGAAAACTATCGGCAACATTCTCTGGTTCTTATTAGGAGGCGTCTTCTGGGCTTTGGCCGAATTCCGTCAAGCCTTCTGGTTTAAAAACGGTCCTAAACATCCTTTGGGCCATTACCGGAGGATGGATCAGTGCCCTAGGCTTCCTCCTTACCGGGGTTATCTTCTGCATCACCATCATCGGAATCCCGTTTGGAAGGCAGTATTTCAAGATGGCCCACTTCGTTCTCTTGCCTTTAGGAAACGACTTCGTCAAATAAGATTCACTTTATCCAATAGGTGGCTTAATCGCTGCCTTTTTAATAATGAAAAAGCAACCGTTTCTAGCTATTTAGGGGAAAACGGTTGCTGATAGGTATGTAGAATTTTTGGCAAAACACTCGCTTAAAAAGCCAATAATCTTTAAGTGAATTCGTCTTTTAGGGTTTTATTCAAAATCCCAAACTTTAGTCCCGGGTATTTGCCCTGCTTTGGTCTTTATAACCCCTCCTACTACCGGGCGGATTTCAATTTCCGCAGTGACTAGGACACGCAAGGCAAGAAGGTGTCCTCCAATAAGTTTGATTTCGTCATTTTCTTCATAAGAGAGGCATGCGTGAGCGTGAATCAAAGGACCGTTGCCACCTTCTTTGATATCACCATTAAGGCTAACCAGCTCGAGCATGCCGCTTTTTTCATAATTCGCGTAGGTTCCTTGCTCTGGCCTAAAGGTGCCAAGCTTTGCATAATCGCATCCTCCGATTCCAGAGAATATGCAGCTCCTTATACCTTCTTTTTGACAAACGTCGGTAATGGAAGAAAGGACTTCGTCTCCTTTATCTAAACGAAGATAGATAATGCCGTTATAGTTACGATATTCCATGGTATGTCTCCTTTGTTTTTCTAATATAGAGTTTACAATCTCCTATTGTCTTAAGATAGCCATCAGGCCCTTCAAAGCTATAAAAAAGCCCCTGCGCCATGAAGGGAGGGGCTAATAAACGAAGTTACTTTTTCCTCTTGATGTTGATGAGTTCGGTGAAGCCAACCATCGTGAAGACTTCATAGATGTCATCAGACATGTTGATGATGGAGAAATCATCGTAGGCCTGTTTGAGTCTAACGACGATTCTTAAACCGGCGGATGACATGTATTTAAGATTCTCGATATCCCAGACGATCGTATCAAAACCGCCTTGCTCGATTGTTTTCTCAATTTCAGTTTCAACGGCTTCCGCGTTGTAGGAGTTGAGTTCTCCTTCTAGATGGAATACTAGTTTCTTGTTTTCGATTTCGTGTTTCATAGGTCTCTCTTCTATTTATTATTATCCAATCTTTGTCTATCGACAAGTTCAGCGAACCTTCCGCCTTTGGCGATTAGCTCTTCATAACTGCCTTGCTCGATTATTTTACCACCGTCAAGCATCAAAATGCGATCCGCGCTTTTAATCGTAGATAGCCTATGGGCGATGACGATTCTCGTGCAATTCAATCTATCGATGGATTCACTGATACTCTTCTGGGTCTTGTTATCAAGGGCGCTCGTGGCTTCGTCAAAGACGAGGATCTTCGGCTTATGGACGATGGCCCTAGCAATCATGATCCTTTGCTTTTGTCCGCCGGAAATACCGCCCTGACCTTCGGAAATAACCGTCTTCATTCTCATCGGCATTTCCCTAATATCATCGGCAATGCTAGCAACTTCAGCGGCAGCCCAGGCGTCTTCTTCGGTGAGGTTTGGAGCGGAGATGATAATGTTGGAAAAGATATCCGCATGGAACAAAGTGCCGTTTTGCATAACCGTGCCAATGTTTCTTCTTAAAGAAGGCAGGTCGACGTCTTTAAGGTTATGGTCGTCGAAATAAATATTGCCTGACTCCGGTTGTTCAAAGCCAAGCAACAACCTTGTCAAAGTGGATTTGCCGCATCCTGTTGGACCGACAATCGCGATATATTCGCCTTCATGGATTTCAAGCGAGAGGTCATTGACGACATATGGGGCGTTTTCGTTATACCTGAAGCGGACGTTTTCGAATTTGATGTTCCCGTTGATGGATTCTAATTCGAGCTTGCCTTCCTTGTTTTCCACTTCTTCTTCCAAGATTGGCCTTGCCATATCGTAAACAGGGGAGATGGTGGCTAAAAGCGAAACGACGGAGGTTAGGGACATAAACGCACCGGAAAGAACGCCGTAGCTGGTCGTAAAGGCCATGTAGCTGGACGCGTCGACGTTGTTGCTCGCCGCGACATAATAAATCGCGACGTTGCCTAATAAGGTGATGACCAAGGAAATGATTGGGGAGATCTTATAAAGGAAAGGTGGGTTATAGGCTAATTTCGCCGATTTGGAATAGGCGGTCGCCCATTTAGCGAAGACCCTCTTTTCCGAGCCGGATAGCCTAATCTTTTGAATGCCATTGATCATTTCATAGGTAACGCCGGATTCCTTGGACCTCGTCCTCATTAATTTGGTGGTCACTTTCTTCTGGTAGAAGGACATGAAGATGTTAAAGGCGGCATTAACGATCAAAATAATCACTACAGGGGGGATCAAAACCGCGGCGAAGGTTCCCATTTGGAACAAATACGCAATCGCGGTGATGAGGGAGACAATCGTGGTGAAGCCGCTGCTAATCAATATCTGCGCGAGCGAATTGACGCTGGTGAATCTCATAGTTAATTCACCCGTGTTATATTTTTTGAAGAAGGAAGGCGGTAAATGGAGCAACTTCATCATCGTCGCTTCCTGGACGCCTCTTTCAATTCTGTAGGTGATACGTGAATTGACGTACGACTGAACCGCTTTGACGAAT
The DNA here is from genome assembly GCA_900317165.1 of uncultured Erysipelotrichaceae bacterium. GTDB lineage: Bacteria > Bacillota_I > Bacilli_A > RFN20 > CAG-826 > Alloenteromonas. The sequence continues at coordinate 5,838 of ONFU01000074.1, read as the reverse complement.
AGGGCGCCTACACCTGCACCAACGACGAAGGCGGATATCATAATGAATTTGTTGATATCCCCGCTTTGGACTACGTCGCCGGTCAACATCTTCGTTAGGTATGGCAATAATAAGCCTACGCCAGAAGCGAGCAAGGCAAACAAGACGAGCAAAATAATGTCAGCTGGATGGACTGCTTTCAAAATGTATTTGAGATATAGTTTAATCGAAACTTTCTTGCTTGGGAGAGGACGATAGAAGCTATATGCTTCAAGCTCAAGTTTATTGACAAGATCCGCCCTGATACGGACTTTCTTACCGGTCTTGTAGTTGATGTAATAGTATTCTTTGCTTCCAATTGGGTACAAAACGACCGGAATGTTGGAGAGGAAGGTGAATACTAGCAAAATGGAACGGCCGTCATTGACGTATTCTTCGTTTAATTCAACCTTACGGTATTCGATGTTGTATTGGCCTAAGGCATAACTTAGTTTTTCGTGGAATTTGGTGATTTTGACAGGGAGATCCACCATTGGGTGATGGAAGCTAGTAAGGATTTGGCTAATCGCGTAATTCTCCCTCAACTGCTCAAAGCTAACGTTGTGGGGGTTATCGATTTTGATACCGGAAAGCGAACTGAAAGAATCCTCGAACGTTTTCGCGTCGAGCGCCTTTCTCTTCTTCACTTGTTCTTCAAACCAGCCCATCTATATCTCCTGTTATTCGTTTGTAACTAATTCGTGGTAGTACCCTTTGAGCTCCATAAGCTCGTCATGGGTGCCTTGTTCGACCACGATGCCCTTCTTAAGGACAACGATCAAATCGGCGTCTCTAATCGTCGAAAGCCTATGCGCGATAACAATCGTGGTAATGCCTCTTTTCTTGATTGCCTTAACGACTTCGTATTCGGTTTTGGCGTCAAGGGCACTGGTCGCCTCATCAAGGATGATGATGCTTGGATCAGCCGCCAAGGAACGGGCGATTTCCAACCTTTGCTTTTCACCACCAGAGAAGTTTTTGCCGCCTTCTAGGACAGGAGCGTTATATTGGCCGTCCCTAGCCATAATCGAGTCATGGATTTGGGCGTCGCGGCAAGCCATGATGACTTCGAAGTCCTCGATGGATTCGTCCCACATCTTGACGTTATTGGAAATCGTATCCTCATACAAGGTGATGTCTTGGTCGACGACCGCGATGGAGGAAGTGAAGATTTCGTGGTCGATTTCCTCAATCTTCTTACCATCAAAGATAATTTCGCCAGACCATGGGTTATATAAGCCGGAGATAAGTTTGCTCAATGTGGATTTGCCACTTCCCGTAGAGCCAACGATCGCCACCTTCTGGCCTTGTTTTATCGTTAAATTGAAATCCGTCAAAATCGGACGATCGAGTCTTGAATAACCAAAGGTTACGTTCCTTAATTCGAGATTGCCTTTGATCTTGGAGATCTTGTCCATTTGAACTTCGCGGGTCACATTTGGATCTAATGGATATTCGAAGATATCGTCGACCCTTTCCATGGAGGTGCGCATTTCCTGCAAGGTCTGACCGCTGGTGATAAGGGTCATGGCCGGCATCATAAACGCGCTTAATAAGCCTTGGAAGGCCAAGATGGAACCAACGGTGAATTCGCCGCGAATAGTTAAATAGACGCCTAAGATCAAAACCGAATAATCGGCGATTAGGGAGACAAAGGCAGGGATCAATCCGATGAAGGTGTTGGTTTTCGCCATTTTGATGTTCATCGCCGTGACGCTTTCTTGGGCTTCGCTCCAAGACGAGAAATAGGATTCTTCCGCACCATTTGATTTGATGGTCTCGATCATCTCAATGCCTTTGGAGGTAAGACCGGATAACCTTGCCCTATCACGAGCCTGGACACGTCCGATATTGACCCTAACCTTGGAAATGTAGATGGAGATAAAGGCGTTCAACACAATCGTAACGACGCCAATAAGGGTTAGGAACCAGCTCTTGGTGATCATGACCACCAAATAGACGACGAGCATGATGGTATTGAATAGCAAAGGCGCGAAGACGTTGACAAGCGTTTCGGCAATCGAGGCGTTTTCGCTTTGACGGGATTGAAGGTCGCCGACCATGCGTTGGGAGAAGAAGTCAATTGGGAGCCTTAGGATTCTCCACATATAGGAGGTGGAACCGACCAAGTCCAATTTACCCCTGATCTTATATTGATAAAGGGTCTGGGCTAGGGTCACGATGATCTGCAATAGCCCAATCCCGCCAAATATGAAGATAAACGGCAGCAGCCAACTTGGATTGTTGCCGCCAAGCAAATAGTCGACGAACACCTGGTTCATAACCGGGTTGATGATGCCAATCAAATAGAAAACGATCGTGGTAATAGCAAAGAAGGCAATTAATGGAGCGGCACCCTTAAGCCTCTTTTTCGCGAACGTCAAAATCGATTTTCTCTTGCCACCAGGCCGGTAAAGATGCTGTCGAATGTTTTCAAATCGACTTTAACAACGCCTTTGGCAGGGTCATTGATAATCGCTTTGTTGCCCCTAAAGCCATCGATAACGACGAAATGGCCGCCACCCCAGTGAATGATGCCAGGGAATTTGCCTCTTTCCCTGAGTTTTTGGGTGGTATAGGCAAAGCCTTTGGTCTTAAAACCATATTTCTGGGCAGCGCGTCCGATATTCTTCGCGTTACTGCCGTTACGGGAGACGCCGCAATCGACACGGACTTGTTCAAGGGGTACCCATTTGCCATAGTAAGCCATGACCATGCTTAAAGAGGCGGCTCCGCATTCGAGAGCCTCAAGTTGCATGATAAGCGGGGTATCTGCAACTCCTCCTTTGGTTTTTGGCTTCTTTATCTCTTTCATAATTATTTGCTATCAAACCAGAAATCGATGGGTTTCATCGTTTTGATGACGATGTAGTAATCGTAATCGGCATCGGCTAAAGCGACCGGAGTATTGAAGGAAACAACCGGCTGGTTATCGTTAATAGAGGAGATCTTGCCAACCTTATCGGCCACATGAACCTCTTGGTCTACAGCCAATTTGCTCAAGTCTTTTTCCTGAACGTGCAAAGTCACATTGCCACCGCTGACGGTCGCCCTTCCGGAAACCTTGACTTGAATCGGATAGATAAAAGACCACACAAAGAACCCAATGAGCAAAATAATGACAGATCCTAAAGTAACCCAAGTCGCGGGCGAGCTATAGGAAAGCGAATCATTTAATTCGTCGGGATTAGTGATAACCTTCTGCTTTTTCTTCATAAATACGTCTTAGGTTTGTCTACTCATTTTCGCATAAAAAAACGCATCTTAAAAGATGAAAAAGGGGAAATGCATATGAGGTAAGCCTTTCTTGGTTCATTTATTACGTTGGCTCTTTGCGAATTCATCTAAAGATGCTTTTTGGTGATGATAGACATCGATGATGTTATCGATTAGCTGAGGCGTGTAGAAATCGCTTATGGAGAGCGTTTCCCTAATATCGTCTTCGAATCCGTCCAAGGAATTGGGGTCATACCACGAATAATCCCATTCCGGTTTTATGTCGCCGAAAGCAAAATAGACGAGGATGTAGGTCCCTTTGTTGATGTTTGATAGTATTTTACGACCGGTTTCTCCACTGCCAAAGGCGCTTCCGAAATCGAAGGCGGGGGCCATTCTAATCTGTCCGGTTTTGATGTTCCTAATCGCGCAGAGATTATCGAAATGCATATCGTTTACGAAGCATAGACTTCTCCAGACCGCCAGTTTTTCAAAGAATTCCTTAGCCCCCGGCAAGGCCACATCCGAAAGTCTTTCAAGGAACTTATCCGCGGCTATTTTGTCGCTGCTTCTTTGGCGATATAACGAATATAGTTCCTCAGGAACGATCACCGACAAAGGAACCAACTCTTCATCGACGCCGATTATAACTTTTGAGACCGAGGCATATTTCCCATATACCTTTTCTAACCGATATTCCCAGAATTCGTTATTCTTAAACATCCTTTGGGCAAGTTTGGAGCAAAGGACTTCCGCCAAAGCTTCTTCGCAATGGCCTTCATGGATGCCAAGTTTATATAAACGAGGGCCATCTTCTCCGATTAGCCAGCCTTTAACTCCCCAACCCGCCGTGACGATGTCCGGAACGTTTAGATCAACATGGCTCAGCTTTTCATAATTTCCACTTAAAACAGCCCTTGCGAAACTATCGTCCCATTTGTTCGTGAAGAAATTGATGTCCTCATACTTGAGGTTTTCATCTTCTTTTCTAAACCAATAATGGTTGGAAAGAGATAACCCGTGTCCTTTAAAAGAGAGTTCAAAGGGGCTTTTTGTCCCAGTATATTTCAGGATTGTCTCGCAATCCCTTCTCATCGAGGCAATGGTTTTTCCATTGAAGAAACGGAACAAGGCCATGTTCATGGTATCGGCGTCGCTTTTGTCACCGACGCCAAAAGGGGCTTTGTCGAAATCCTTTAGTCTATCGACGATTCTAATTGCATTTCTATCGCCAAAAACCGCGTCGAAAGAACAGACTTCGTTGTTTTGATACATTAAAATGTAGCGTTCCGTTCTATCCATGGGTCTGAATGTGCGTTATTTAATTGTCAAAACTACCATCGTGATGTCGTCAAATTGGGCGGTTCCGTTAGCAAAGGCATCGATATCGTCATAAATTGCGTCGATAGTTTGCTCTTCGGTATTGTTGATGTTCTCTTTGAAGACTTTGATCAACCTTTCCTCGCCATAGAGTTTTCCTTCTGGGTTATGGGCCTCGGTAACGCCGTCAGTATATATCGTGTTGCTGCGATATGGCAAGCCCTTCATCATGCCGAGGACGGTGCCATCGACTTTCTTAAGGCATTCGACTTCGCCTTTTGTGCGGAATAGCAACGGATAATTATGGCCGGCGTTTGTATATTGCAAGGTCATTTTCTCGGTATCCAAGATAGCAATCCAGGAAGTGGCGAACATCATCTCTTTGTTCCCGTCCACCAAACGGCTGTTGGCTAAGGAAAATATCTTAGACGTGTCATCATAAAGCATCGCGTGGTCTTTGATAACGGTCTTCGCGGTCATCATAAACAAGGCCGCTGGGGTTCCTTTGCCGGAGACGTCCGCGATTAAGGCCGCACGTAAGGCGATATCGAATTTCTCCTTAAACGTGGGCTTTGTTGGGGGCAAGGCTCCTTCTTGAATCTTGGAAGCGATCTTCAATTCGGCTTCGATTTCCTTGACCTTGGCTTCGGAGTCCACCAACAAGAGGGTGCTCAAATTGGAAACGAGGAAGGTAAGGGCCAAAGCAATGCACAAAGACAAGGCAATGTAATCGCTATCGACACCGAGAATCAAATACTGAATCGCCAAAAATAGGGGGACCAGTATATCGAATCCGATAAGCGTGAAGATGATCTTCTTAGTCGATTTCTGATTATCCTTAACCCTGATCAAATAAAGGATGGCGACCACAAGCGACACGAGGAAATAGAAAATCATCAAAATATAAAAGAGGGTTGTAAACAGTATTTCTTCGACAACATATCCTGTTTGGGATACGCTGAAAACCAGATGCGTCCAAGGGGTGGTGACGGCCAAAACGAAAAAGGCCGCGTTAGGGATATAGTAAAGCAGGGCCAATACCCACTTCTTCTTTGGATAGCAATGGAAGAACTTCAGGAAGAAACTGCTGAAAAACGTAGCGAAAATCAAAGCGAAAACCGTAAAGCCTATGGCACAAATAAAGGTGAAAACCCTTAAATTATTGTCACCATCAAAAATAACCCAAAGCAATTCACATACCGCGGTTAGGAAAGCGAAGATGAGCATTAAGGAAATCTCGTCTTTGATTTTGCGGTGATAAAAAACAAAGTTGTTAACCAAAAG
>ONFU01000072.1 GCA_900317165.1 uncultured Erysipelotrichaceae bacterium | reverse complement strand
CAAATAATCCGTTTCCACTTCGCGAATCGCCTTTTCCAACAAATTAGCATACCTCGCTTGGAGCTTGTTTCTTAAGTCCGCCCCCTCTTTAAAAGAAGGATTTCTGAAAGCCTCATCTATTTTTTCCGCAGCTTCATTTAATAAATACGGGTATCCGTTATTTTCGAAGACATTATCAAAGCCGTTACATAAAATAGCGGTATATGTCGATCCGTCTTTTATTTCATAGTCTTTTTGGGCGTATTCTGATATATGGGTCGGCTTAAATTGGTTATAGTAGGAGTAGAGCATATCGGTCTCTGGAGTAATTGGACTAACGCTTCCATAAACCGTTTTGGAAAGCGAATCCTCACTATGCCCGTTTTTCAATAAGGACGCATACGTCAAAGAGATGACATAGACATTCGCGTTTTCGTCGACCGTGAACAAAACCCCGTTTCGGTTTTTCCTTCCGAGGTTTGTCGTTTCTATGTAACCCCTCAGCTCGGCTTCCTTATTCTGCAAAGTGGTTTGGTCTTCTTTGAAGGCCCCGGCGGAGGAAGCTATGGCGTCGACCCCAAAGAAAAGGATCGTTGAAACGATGCCAATAGTGAGGACGTTTAGCAGGAGACTTACAAGTTTTTGCCCCCTTTTTATGATTGGGGCGTCTGCATAGAGGGATACGCTTTTCATGGCTCGATAAGAAATGATATGCACGCCCCTGTTTTATGTCAAAATGATTAACCTGTTTTTACGTTTTTTGCATAGTCCAATCAAGGGATTTCTAGGGTGCTTGAAGAAGGTTAATTTTTGTCTATGAACGAGGCTTTTTCCTAGCCTTTTAAAGCTTTTGTGCAAACCTCTATTATTTTGCCCATGAAAGCGCTTTCTAAAAGGCTTATAAACTTGTTTATTCTTATTAGATAAAAGTATGGGAAAAACCAAGAAAAATAGGATTCATCGAAGGGAAAACGACCAAAGCGTTTTTTCCTCTTGGCGGTTTTTTAACCATATATTAAAGCAAGGTAGAAGAAGGACTTCAATACCCTTTTTCCCAGGCCTTCTGAAAGCCCTCGGGTTGATTGCAAGGGGTCTCATTCTAGTATAGAATAATCCCATGCTAAACAGACATGGAAAAAGGAATCAAACCCTTCGAACCAAAGCTTCTATCTTTGGTTTTACTTTCGCTCTCTTTGCTATGGTTTTGGCGGCTGGATCGGCCGCACTTTTTGACAGAGGGGCAAGGAAGGTCGACGCCGAACCGGTGACCTCGTATACGTTCGATAACGAAGATCCGGAATACATGAGTGCCGATGACCTCGCCGCTTCCATCAAAAAGGTCTCGATCACCGATACCTCCCAATCCATCAGCGTTACCTTCTCGTCTTCGGTTCGCATTTACAACAATGGTCGTTATAACAACGTCTATGTCCGTGTCGATGATGAGAAATTCTCGGAAAATGGTGCTCTTGCAGCTTCCGAAGCCGCCAAGGAGGCGGCTAAGGACCCAACCAGCGAATTCTTCCGCAATTATCAGGTTCCCGAATATAACGCGACAGTCTTCAAAATCGCTTATGCCAACGCCGGTGGTAATAAGAGCCCAACCGACATTGTTATTCCTGAATACATCAATTTCCTTAAGCAATCCATTGAATATCCAGCCGAGGAAGAAGGCGGAGCACCCGAAGAAGTCTCCATCTTTACCTACCGTTTACGCATTACAGCCATCACTAGCGGAGTTCCTTTCACCAATAACTCCACCCTCGAAACCGATTGGGGGAAGATCAAATCCGTTACTATTCCTTCTTCCGTCGAGACGATTGAACCAGACGCTTTCCCAGATGCCGCTGAAGCCGACATCAATTTCTATTGCGTAGATTCCAAAGAGGAAATCGAAGGAAAGAATTGGTCTGCGGATTGGACCAACGTCCCTGAAGCGAACATCCATTATGGGGCAACCTTCAAAGAAGAAACCAAATACGAGGATTTGGGCGATCTTTACGTTTCTCCAACCAACACCAACTATCAGGATATCGGTAAAGGCGAGAACTACATCCTTTCCTGCTATCCAAACAAAGAAGGATTTGAACAGTTCCGTAAACCCCTTGTCATCGAATACAGCATGATGGACGGTGGACCAGAACGTTATTTCTACGAAGTCCCATTAGTCAGTTCGACCACTTATTATGATGGTGTTGGTTCCTCAATCGGTGCCATGTCATTGACCATCAACGTCGACCTTCCAAAGAAAGCCGATCAAGAGATTTCGTTCCATTCGATTCTCTTCCACAATATCCATCATGCGGTCAAAAACGAAGCGATCGGCAATACCTTCGTGCCGGATTTAGATAGACCAAGTCACATTATTTCTCCGAAGGTTTTCGTTACAGAAGCAGATTACTTCTCTGACATCATTGCCGATTTCAAGACCACGGGTATCTCCACTTGGGCTGATTTCACCCTCTTGAAAGTCCGCTTCGATTTCAATGAAGACGCTTTCAAGACCTTCAATCACAACAGCTACATCGCCCATGAAAAGGAAATCCAAAATGGAACCCTCGTCATCCGTTATCAGCTCAATTCCATCGCTTCGGCCAAATACGTTGTCAAATATTTAGGAGATGGCAACGCGGAAAAGACATCAATCATTCAAATCACGACGCCGATGAGTGCCGTTTCCTTACGTAATGGTGCGGAATTCGGTTTCATGCTCACCAACGGATCCGTCGGCGCTGACTTCAAACCGGAGAATCTCATTGAAGTCGAACTATCTGGCTTCAGCCTCCACCTCGACCTCTATAACACCACGAAGAACAACGTGGCTAACAACTCCAAAGTCAACGTCCGTTTCGCTTCTTTGCGTATTTATGATAAGGAAAGCATGACTATTGCCATGTTCTCCATTCCTCTAGCTTTCATCATCGGTTACGCGATTTATATCGTTGCCTTCCTCGCCATTGCCTTTGGCTTATATTTCTATAGAAAGAACCGCTTCAAAAACGATGAATTCCGTCGCGTCAACAAGAAGAAATACATTATCGAATCGGCTAAGAATTTCGTCGGTTTCGCTATTGTTCTCGCCGCCGTGCTTTGCATAATCGGACGCTGGGGATGGTTCAATAACGGGGTCGTCGTCTTCAACCCGCTTGACCCAGGCGTCATCATCTTCACGGTCCTCGGCGGTATCTTCATCGGTTTCACGATCCGCAACATCGTTGTCTCGATCAAACTCATCCGTGAACGTCAAAAGAAATTACGTCTCAAACTCGACTCTGATGTCGTTGAAGACGGTACCAACTAAATCTAATGAAGGAGAATAGACATGGAAATTCGCATTAGAGACCTTACAAAAATCTTCCCGGGCGACCCGAAGAAGAACATCCGTGACACCATTGCCGTCAAGGATATGAGCTTCACGGTTCCAGATGGCAAACTCGTTGGTTTGCTAGGACCTTCGGGATGTGGTAAATCCACGACTCTTTACATGATCTCGGGCCTTCAGGTACCGACTTCCGGCGAAGTTTGGTTCGGCGACCAGGAAGTCACGAACCTTTCTCCTGAAAAGCGCGGCATCGGCTTGGTTTTCCAAAACTACGCCCTTTACCCGCACATGACGATTTACAAGAACATCGAATTCCCCTTAACCAACCTTAAGGTCGAAGTTCCTCTCGTCACCTTCTATGATTACACCTTTACCTATCAATATGCCCTTACTCCAAAAGACGATGTACAGGGTATCGTAACCGCGACCAAATATCTCGGCGGCAAACTCGGTGTTCCTGCCAAGAGATTCATCCCCGAAGCAGTGGTCGAAGGGAATAACCTCAAGCTCACCGTCAAGATTCTCGAAGTCGCCCCAGCCTTACGCGATTCCTTCGTTGAGAACTTCCAAAAGATCATCAAAGCGGAACTCGTCAACGAAGAATCCAAACAGGCTACCGACGCCCTCTTTGATACCATGGTCAGGGCCAGCGTTGGTAAAATCGGCGAGAAACAGACCGTCAAAATCGCCTTCTCCGGCGTTTTGCCAAAGGATTTCACCTCCGCCCATATCGATGACACCATCAACGCCTTCATCGAAGCCGTAAAGAAATATGCGGTTCCCGCGGGCGTGGCCATCACGCGTACGGCGGCCGGCTATGAAATGCTTGCCAATATCATTAGGGTTCCGCGCGCCAAATTGGATGACCTCCTCAAAGAGATTGAAGGAGCGGTCGCATTTGCGAAGAGCAACCACTCGATTGCCAGGGTTGACGATAAGGAACTCGCAGTCGAAATCAAGAAATACCTCAAAGAACGCAAGGTCGGATGCAGCGATCTTAAGATCTATGCTGTTGGAGCAACCACCAAACTATTCGTCAAACTCGTTCGTATCAATGAGCAAAAAGCCGCCGAGGTCATGAAAGACCTTGAGGCCCAACTCCAATTGTCCGATCTCGAAATCAAGACTAGACAAGCTATTGCCCATCGCCGCCTTACAAAAGAGGAGAGGCGTGACATCGTTTATGAAACCGCGAAGCTCGTCCAAGTCGACGAATACCTTCAAAGAAAACCAAACCAACTCTCGGGCGGCCAGCAGCAGCGTGTCGCGATTGCCCGTGCCCTTGTCAAGAAGCCTCGCGTCCTCTTGTTGGACGAACCTCTTTCCAACCTCGACGCCCGTCTTCGTTTGCAAACCCGTGAGGAAATCCGTCGCATCCAGCAGGAAACCGGCATCACCACCGTCTTCGTCACCCATGACCAAGAAGAAGCGATGTCCATTTCCGACCAGATCGTCGTTATGAAACTCGGCGTCATGCAACAAATCGACGCCCCACAGGAAGTCTATAACAACCCGGCGAACCTCTTCGTCGCCCAATTCCTTGGCACCCCGCCAATCAACGTCTTTAGGGGTCGCATTGAAGGTAAGAAGGTCCTTATCGGCGATGACGTCGTTTTGGAAGTCGAAAAAGAAGTGGGTGACCGCAACGTTTATGTTGCCATTCGTCCAGAAGGCTTCCTCCTCTCCAAAGATCAAAAAGGCGTTCTCCACGCGGAATCCGAAATGGTTCAAATCCTTGGCCGCGATATTTCCATCGTCGCCAAGAATCCAAATTGCACCAAGGAAACCTTCAAGGTTATCGTCTCCGCCGAGGAAGCCTCCTCTTCAGTCGGTGCCTTGAGTCTAAAGATCAAACCGAACAAGATTTTCGTTTTCGACGGCGAGAACGAGGAAAGGATCCGCTTCGAATAAGCGGTGAGGGCTTATGAAAAGAAACATTAGAATTTGCTCTCTAATCGACCTCATCAAGAACATCGCTTATTGCGTTGCTGGTGCCGTCCTCCTTTTCATCGGCGCCCTTCGCCTAATGGAAGAGACCCCTGGTGAGATCGAATCCGGACAAAAACTCGGGGAATTTGGCCTTGCCTTCCTCGGCGTTATCCTTATCGTCATCGG
>ONFU01000034.1 GCA_900317165.1 uncultured Erysipelotrichaceae bacterium | reverse complement strand
GGGCATTTTCCTTCCGCCTTTCGGTAAGGTAGTTTACCACCTTTATGCATAAACATCACTTTGTTTCAAAGTGGATTTTCGAAAATCGATACACGCCTCGACTATTTTTAATGCCGAGTAGTCATGAAACAAATAAGGAATTGAAGGTTTTTCGTTCGGGTGGTATATTCCTCTAGCCGCGGAGAAGTACCCAAGCGGCCGAAGGGGGCAGTTTCGAAAACTGCTAGTGGGGCCCTGCTCCAGCCGGGGTTCGAATCCCCGCTTCTCCGCCATTATCGCTGATTACGCGGGTATCCGCGTTTTCTTTATATTCTACAAAAAACGCTGTTGCTATATACTTTTAGCGATTTAAAAAGGAGATAGACCTATGGCTTTATTGAATTGTCCGGAATGCGGTGGAAAGGTTTCCTCTACCGCGAAAACTTGCCCACATTGCGGTTATGAGATGCCCCCAAAGGAAGAAAGCGGCCTTTCCGGCTTTTCCTCTTTTGACGATTCGTTGGAAACAAGTGGTGCCTCCATCAATAACCGGGGAAGAGCATCCGCGAATCCCCCAAGAAGAAGGCAGAACAGCAACGAAGTTTCGGCCTCTTCCGTAGACGTTCCAACCGATGGCCTAGACGTTGTCGTTCGTAGAAACCATAAGGTTCCTTACACCTTTTCGATTGTTTATATGGTCGTGGGCGCGCTTTTGACTTTCGGCTGTTTGCCACTATTTATGCTTACGGGGAAGCATTACTGGATCAGCCTTGTTATCATAGTCGTCTTAGCTTTAGCGATCATGATGCTTTTAATGGGGGCCATGGTCAAAGGACGTATGAAGAAAAACAACCTTTTGGCAAAAGATGTCGTCTATTGCGATAGGAAAACCAAGACCTTCTATGTTGTCGACATCAAAGGAAAGCAAATCGGATTGAATGAATCCGAGATAAAAAGCAAAGTCGTCATCGTCAAAGGCGCCGGCGAATATGTCGGGGTCATCTATAACAAAAAGGTCCAATTAGGCTGGACCATTAAGGAAGATATGGACGCGATCAAGAATTACCTCGATAGAGGCTTTGAGGAAAAACAAGAAGAGCCAAAAGAAGGAAAAGATGAAGATGAATCCAAACCTCACTTCATCTTCGACGATTGATTATTAGATAAACAAAATTCACCCCCGTTTCCCCACTTGTAGCAAGAAACGGGGGTGTTTTTGCTTAACATTACCATTGAATAGAACCGAGATTGTTTTAATCTTTTATTAAGAAAAACACGTGGAAGGCAGAGATATGAAAACCACATCGAAAACTATCCTTTTCTCGGCTATCGCCGTTTTAACCCTTGCTTCTTGCTCGGGAAATCCCCCGGTCAAAACCATCTCGGAAGAAGAGATGAACGGTTATGTTGAAAATCTCAAACTCAATATCGAAGGAGATGTTTATGGGAACATCTATCTTCCGGAAGAAGTTGATGGCATCCCCGTTACTTGGGAATCCGATAAACCTGAGATCATTAATGGCAAAGCCGAAGGCTCCATCAAGCCTGGCAAGGTTACCCGTCCAGAGGCCGATACCCTTGTCAAATTGACCGCGAACATCGAAAAAGAGAACGGAGAGAAAGGCTCTTATACCCAAGAAATAAAGGTCAAGGGCCTAACTAAGCACCTGACCGAAGACGATTATCAAGGATACTTATTCGGCCATTTTATCGGCGAAAATAAAGCGGATGAAGAACAGATTTATTTCGCTTTGGCGGAAGAAGGTCTTCGTTTCACCGATATGAACAACCGTCAGCCGGTCCTTAAAAGCGAAGTCGGTGAAAAAGGCGTCAGGGACCCATATATCTGCCGTTCACCAGAAGGGGATAGGTTCTTCCTTATCGCGACGGACTTAAGCATTTATCATCGCGGAGGTTGGAAGATCAACGCCCAAGGTTATTATGATCCATCCACAACGGGCAGCCACAATTTGGTTTTATGGCAATCATTCGATTTGGTGAATTGGGGTGAACCGAAGCTTCTTCCTCTTGCCCCCGAAAACGCCGGCATGGCCTGGGCTCCTGAGATGATCTATAACGACGTCACCGGTGAATACATCGTTTTCTTTGCTTCCTCCATCATGAATCAGGAAACCAAGATGAAGGATAAGCCTAACGCGATCTATTATGCCTCCACCAGGGATTTCGTCCATTTCTCGGAAACCAAGATCTTCATCGATAACCAAACGGATCCAGATGGCAAGGCCAGGGAAATCATCGACACGACCGTTTTGAAAGTCGGCGATACCTACTATAGCGCATCCAAAGACGGGGATAACCGTGAGCAAAACGGCGGAATCCGCATCATGAAGACCAAGAACCTCCTCGATAAGGATAGTTGGGAAAAGGTCCTCGATTTGGATGAACTTAACCTCAATCTTAACGGTCTAAGGATTCGTAAACTCGATAATTCCACATTAGAAGGACCAGAATTCTTCGTCTATAACAAGAAGGACCGCGTCAATGCCGATGTCCCTGAATATGGTTTGATGGCTGACCAATATAGCGTTGGGGCCGGTTATCTCCCATTAAAGACCTTTGATTTAGAGGATAAAACCAACGAGAACAATTCCTGGAGCGTCCTCCAAAGCGGCGATTATTCCTTTGGAAGCCTTACCAAACGCCACGGAACGATTCGCCACGGAACGATTCTTAGGATCACCGCGGACGAGATTCAAAGGATCAAGGATAACTTCTAAAAAACATGGCTCAGAAATGGGCCATTTTTAAATGCACGGGTTGCCTAAAATATAGATTCAAGGATAATAATGCCATATGAAGATCACATTTCTAGGTTCAGGGGCTTGGGGAACCGCCCTCGCATATGCTTTAAGCAAAAAAGACGATACCGATATTTTGATGTATGGGAGATCAAAATCCGAGATCGATGATATCAATAACAACCACCGCAATTCGCGTTATTTCGATGATGTCATCCTCCCTAATGTAATTAAAGGAACCACGGATCCCGATATCGCCTTAAAAGGACGCGATGTCTTGGTTCTTTCGGTTCCTTCCAAAGCGATTCCCGATATCGTTACTTTAATTAGCAAACACTGCGATAGTTCACCTTTGCTTATTAATGTCATAAAAGGCTTTGACCCATTAACCGGCGAAGGCGTTACTTCCTTAATAAAGGGCTCCTTAGGGAAAGATGGATTGGTCTCTGGAATCGTTTCCCTTGTTGGTCCGTCCTTTGCTTATGACGTCATCCATGACGATTTGACCGCGGTTTGCGCCGTTTCGGAAAGCAAAGAAAATGCTGTATTCTTCCGATTGCTTTAGGGTCTATGTCCAAGAGGATGTTGTCGGCGCGGAAATCGGCGCGGGTATGAAGAATATCATCGCGATCGCTTCCGGAATCATGGAAGGACTAGGTTATAAAGACAACACCCGTGCCGCGCTTATCACCCGCGGTTTAGCGGAAATCACCCGTTTTGGGTTAGCTAGAGGGGCGAAGGAAGAAACCTTCCTTGGATTAACGGGCGTCGGTGATCTTATGTTGACCTGCTCTTCATATCGCTCCAGAAATTATTCCCTAGGCTTAGAAATCGGTAAGGAAAACGATGCCATCAACGTCTTATTAAGAAACGAGAAGACGGTTGAAGGGGTCATCGCCGCCAAAACGATTTACGCGACCTCCAAAAAAATCGGGGTCGATACCCCGATTGTCGATGCCGTCTACCACGTTCTTTATGAAGGAGCCAAGCCTTCCGACGAAGTCCGTAAATTGATGCTTAGGCAGCTTAAAGCCGAATAAGTTCGTTTATTCTTGTTCGCTAGGAGGAATATCCGTATCGGGTTCTTTCTTTTTCTCCCTAAGCAAGACATATTTTTGCAATGGGAAAAGAAGGAGGAATTGCAACCCTCCAGCGACCATGGAGGCAATCGTTGGGGCAATCACTTCCGCCCCTAAAAGAGTAAGGCCATTCGCGATTAAGCCCTGCAGCCAAGTCGAGAAAACGATTAAGACGAACAAAACGAGGATATAGATAACATAATGCCAAATGGGGGCGTCCGATTTGAACGTCTTTCTTTTATTGAGGAAATACCCAACCGTATTGGCGATGAAATTAGAGAGGAAAAAAGGCAAGACATAGCCAAAATTATCATGGCCTTCCCCCATGATCTGGGCGGTGAAAACTTCTTTGAAGGGCGTAACAAGCGGCTCTTTCCAAGCCTTCATCAAAAAATAAAGGAGGTTCACCAAAGCTATTTGGATGATCGTCACAAGCAAAGATACCACGAGGAATTTAACGACTTGCCATATGGTCTTTCTGCCTGCGCCTTTGTTCTCGGCCTTATCATCCATCTTGTTTAGCCAAGAAGAGAACCCTTTCTTTTTGTCGCCTTCGTTTTTCTCCATGAAATATGCCTCGCCTTATTGGCTTAACGAGTTTTTTGCATAAATCATTATAAGGCAAGGGCCTTATTAAGAAAGAGGAACCATTTACCGATAATGAGCATAAATAAGCATAAATAAGCAAATTTATTTTGAAGAACGCGCACTCGCTGGTATATTTTAGGCAAACGAGGTCATTTTTATGCAGGACTTAGAAAGACGACACGCCATCTTGCAATATTTGGAAACCAACCGTTCGGCGACGGTCGAATTCCTCTCCAAGATGTTCTACGCTTCCCCCTCTACCGTAAGGCGCGATCTCACCGCTTTGGAAAGGACGGGAATGGTTCATCGCACGCATGGCGGGGTTATTTATAATGACAAGATCAAAGAGCTTTCCTTCCCCGCTAGAAAAAGCAAAAACGAGCAAGCGAAGAACCGTATCGCCGGGGAAACCATCAACCATATACCGGATTTCAATTCGATCTTCGTCGATAATTCGACGACCTGTTTCCCCCTTATCAAATTGCTTCCTTTAAACAAAAAACTCCTTGTCACGAATTCTTTGTTGATCGCTAGGGAAGCAAAGCTCATGAGCGATGCCAAGGTCATCCTCCTCGGTGGCGAATACGATATCGATAACGTATCCTTCTCTAGCCTTCTGACCCTTGAAATGCTTTCCAATTTCCATTTTGACCTAGTGGTTCAATCCTGTGCGTATATAAATAGTGGTGGGGCTTTTGAAAACGAATACCTCACCGCGACCATCAAAAAAACCGCAAGGGAAGCTTCCGATCGCGCGATATTGATGTTTGATAGAAGCAAGCTTTTATCTAGCGCCTCTTGCAAGTCCGCGAGGCTAAGCGATTTCGATCTTATCGTTAGCGATATTAACGAGGAAGAGAAAGCGGGTTTAAACGGCAATCAAAACCTAAATATAGTGACCGTCAAGTAAGGTTCTGATCACCTTTTTCGTTCTAATCCCGACCCCTTCGGTGGATAGATGGTTATCGGTCCCATAAAAATAATAGGCGTCGATTATCGATTCCTCGGCGTTAGAAATAAAAGCCATATCGATATTCGCTTTTAAGTATTCATCGAGCTCGATGGCGCTTTGGATGGAGGAATCCTCGCTAATTGATAAATCAGAGCGAGGAGAATAATCGTAGATTAGTTTCACTCCCTTGTTTTTAAGCACGGAAAAGGCGTTATTGAAGTTATCGATCATCTCCGCGCTGAAATGGGTTTTGTTGAATATGGCGGGGACTACCCCATAGACACGGCGTTCCTCGTTATTTCTCCGATAGACGATATAATCCCCATAACGGTTATAGGAATGGTTTGCTACGTAATTGCCGTCTTCGTCGTAGTTATAGGCGGTATCGGAATAGGAAAAGCCAGTGAGCTTCTCACGGTAACGCTGATACAAATTGAAGGCGTGGAAGAAATTCTGATATTTGCTGATATCCAGGATGGAGAGGATATCGTAATTCCCTTCGATCATCGCGAAGAAACTCTCGTCGAATAAGGGCTTTAAATCGATCTGGTTTTTAAGCGTGTCGAATTCCGGCGTCGCGATGATCACATCGCCTTCGTTCATAAACGCGTTTATAACCTCAAGTTGGGGATAGCCCTGCGTATAGGCAAATACGCCCATATCGACGACTTCATAATCGGTGAAGGTTTGATCGATTAGTTCGCTATCGAAACCAAACCTGACGGATGAACCGCCATATAATACGATTTTCCTTTTGTCCTTTAGACTAAGAAGACGGTCGAATTTTTCTGGATAGGCCCCAAAATAATTACGGCTATAGCAAGGGGATTTAACCGCGTTTATCCTAACTTTATCAATTTTGCAATCAAGGAAGGAATCATTGGAGACCAAAGAAAGATTATCGAAGAACACGAGCTGTTTGATATGACAATTGACGAAGCTTCCGTTTGCGATTATCCCGACCGAGCGTGGGATCACGAGCTCTTCGATTTCCAAATCGGCGAAGGCGTCTTTCGCGATCGCGGTGGTAGACCTTCCATCGATTTTAGAAGGAAGGACAATCGTTTTTCCCTCCCCGACGTATTTTTTGATGGTGACGTGGGTATCATCCATTATTTCGTATTCGAAATCGTTCTTTTCGCTTTCTTTTAGATACCTTGCTTTTAATCTCACGGCTTCGTTAACGTCGACCCTACTACCTAAGGAAACGATTTCATCCCCTTTTTGCCATCCAGTTAGGCAATATCCTTCTTTATCAAAAGATTCATAATCGTTTGAGGTATTGAGCCTTTCGTGATTCTTGATTGCGTACTCGCTAAAAAGGATGCCGTCTATCTCATAATCGATTTTGACCGCGTCGACGATATATAGGGTTATGAATGTCGAATAATTGACTTGGTGGAAGGTGATCTTATCGTAACGTTTGTTTTCGATGATGTTCTCGCTGATCGTGTAATTCTCATAAGTCGTCGAAGCGATGGCCTTATTTACATCAAGGGTGATATCGAAGGTGAAATCACTTCCTTTGGGCTGTTCTTTGATTTGATTGGCGACGCTATAATCGCCATCTTCCAAAACGACCTTCACCAATTGCTCTTTATTGCCGTTATTGCAAGCGCATAGCAAAAAAAGCGATAAAAGCGAGGTTTTTACGATTTTTCCACTATCTCTCATAGAAAAAATAAGGGAGATTTTCATCTCCCTTAAATTATTGATTATTTGATTATTCTAATCAATTGTTAGTTTTCTTGCGGTTCTTCCTTCTCCGTTTTTGGCTGGAAGAAGGCACCGACAATACTCACGACCGCGGCGACTCCTGCGAAGACGACCGCGACAATGGAAGTGGTGGCGGAAGCAACGTTTTCGGGGGTCGCGACCTCTTTCCTGACGTCAGCATTGGAGAAGAAGATATAACCCAATCCCTCAATGCGGGTGCCGATCAAGTTGATGGCGGCGAGGATGAGAAGCACCGGAACGATGACCTTGAGGGCAAAGACCACGATATCGAGGACCTTACCGACAATTCCCTCAACCTTGACGAAGCCACGGGCGATGATGAGTAGATCGAAGACCATGACTAGGATCGCGAAGAGAACTACTCCGCTGGCACCTCTGCCTTGGAAGTATCCGACGGCATTGATGTTAACCGCGTAGATGATGATGAAGACGAGAGCGAGAACGAAGGATAGGCAAGCTACGATGCTGCTGGCATTAAGAAACTTTTTCATCTTATTTAACCTCCTTTTTCCTTGCTGGGACAAATGGTAGGGCCAAAGCGCAAACTCCGCAAAGAGAAGTTAAGACGATCGTGGTGATCTTGATTGCGTTGATAGCGACTTCCCAACTTGGCATGACGTATTGGGTCTTGACGTTGAAGATGTAGCTGTTGGCGAAGGTGAAGAGCTGATATTTGAGGTCTTGCCTGGCCTGCTCAACGAAGGCGCTGTCGTTTTTGACCGAATCGACGGAGATGTGTGCCCAGGTCTTATCGTGTCCGTCGGTCGCGCTGATGGAAGCATCGTTTTGCGCGAAGTCGGCGACTTGGGTGACCGTCGCCATGACCATGGCTTCGGCGATGAAGTAGAATTTGTTGGTGGCCATATCGGTGGAGATGATGCCGTTGAAGCCCCATTCTCCACGGATGATGTTCTTGAGGACGCCAACGCTATGGCAAGCATTGGTGGAACCGATGCGGTTGAACGCGATCATGACCGCGAGTCCGCCGCCATCTCTTGGTTCGAGGGCAGCCTGGAAGCAGCGTAAGTCGCCTTCCCTAAGCTTTTGCTCGGTCATGAATTCGTTAAGACCGGCTCTCTTGTATTCCTGATCGTTGGCACCTAAGTGCTTTGGACCGTTGATGATGCCGTAGTCGGCGCAGCCCCTGAGGATCTTCGCACCAATTCGATTGGCAAGCATGGCATCCTCGGAGATGTATTCGTAGTTACGGCCGTTATAGGGGGTCCTTCTTTGAGTAAGACCGGTTCCCCAAAGGTCGTATCTTTCAATCCAGATACCGGAGTTGCCTTCGACTTCGCCCCATTCATAAGCTAGTTCGGGGTTGAAGGAGGTGGCGATTAAAGTCTGGGAATGGATGTTGAATTTGAACTGGGTGGCATCGGGGTTAGCCTTGCACCAAGTGGAAGAGGCTTTTTCCTCGTTGGAGAAGCGATAGGCGGTGGTGAAGCCGTTGACGCCTTCGTTTTGGGCGACGACAGGGTTATTGACGTTATCCAAGGTATCGGTTTGGGAACCGCCGTGGATAACGGCACCGACAGCCTGATCGATGGTGATCTCGCTCGCAAGGTCGGCCCAGTATGGGTCATTGATGTTGGAGAGCTGTTCGTAAGTTAGCTGAGCATCGACGCCGAAGCGGAGGTTCTTATCTTGTCCCTCGGTCGCTGGGGAGTCTTTTTTCAAGGTGTATTGCTGACCTCTGAATTCGCGGATCCATTCATCCTTTTTGGCGGAATCGGCGATCTTGAGTTCAACCTCGTTATAGTTGACGGGGAAGGTTTCCCAGTTTTGTCTGCTCATGTAGGTGACTTTGCCGGGGAGCCAGTAGTTGAGGTCGGCGTTTTCGACTTGGTTGGTAACGCCAACGCCATAGGAGACCGCATAAGTGGCTTTATCCTGGAAGGCGCTATTCCAAACGACGGTCGCACCGGCAGCTTCGCCAATGGTCGGGTTGTAGTTTTGGGCCTTGAGAACGTTATTGACCGCTTCATGGGCGCCGTTAGCGGCGGTGAAGAAGTAGTCTCCGTCATCTAAGATATAGGTCTTGGCGGATTTCTCGTCATAAGAGGCTAAATATTTGGTTGGGACGGTGATATCGACCGTTTTGGTGGCACCGGCTTCGACTTCGACTTTGGCGCTATTGAGGAACATGATCGCGGATTTCTCGATCAAGTGCTCACGGTCATAGTTGTTATAAGGTTGCTGCACGTAGAGCTGAGCGGTGAACAAACCGGCTTTGTTGCCGTTATTCTTGATTGCGACAGTCGCGGTGACATTGCCTTCGGTGGTCTTATCGACGCTGACCTTGGTGATGTTCTGCTCGTAATCCAAGTAGGAGAGGCCACTACCGAAGGTGTAGATGACTTCCTTATCATAGGACCAAGCCAATCCATCGCTTGAACCGACGGCGGAATTGGCTTTGTAGGATGGGTTGACGATTGAGTCATAATACCTTGTTTCGAAGTATTTATAACCAACGTAGATGCCTTCCGCCTCGACGATATAGGAATCCGAGGAATAGGAATCCTTGGAACCGAACGAGGAATAGACGCCGGTTTCGATTGGGGTATCGGGGAATCTAGGATCGTTATAGGTGCTATCCGCTGTGTTAGCCGCGACGATATCCTTATCGGCGAAGATGCCGCTACCGATATTTTGGCTAGCCGGAAGCGATTTGAGGTTGTTCTTGACGAAGGTATCGGCCAAATGTCCGTTGGCGTTGACTTTTCCGGAGAGGACATCGACGACGCCGGTCAACTGGTAATCGTTGACGCAGCCGATATAGGCGATGCCATCGACTTCGTGGGATCCACCCTTGGCGATTTCGGCCAATTCAAGGTTGTTACCAGAGTTGATCAAGACGACGACTTTGCCGCAGGTTTGCTTAGCTAAGTCGATGATGCTTAATTCGTCTAAGGAAAGCTGAAGGGCGTTTCTTGTGGTGGCATTGCCTAGATAATCTCTAGCATCGGCGGTTGGATGATAGGTGTTTCCTTCACCAGCACCACGGGAGATGACGACGAAGGCGGTAGTCGCATCGACGGATTCCGCCCAATTGGCATCAACACCGGCGATTGTTCCTAACGCGGAAGCGGGAACTTCTTTGTTTTGGAATCTTTGTTCTCCATCGACCCAGTCGCCCGGGGATTCGGATGGAGCGTAATCGTAAACGGTGACGATGGTCGTTTGACCCCACTGTGATCTTTCTTCGGTGTGTTTGTTCATCACCTTGTCATAAACGCCTTTGACGGTTGGATCAACCGTGAATCCGGCGTTCTTGAAGGCGGTTTGCAAATCGACGGCGTCGGCATTGCCGGCTTTCAAGTCGCCACTGTTATACGGGAACGTGGCATACGCACCGATTCCGAATAAGGCGACCTTGGAACTAGCTGCCAAAGGCAACACGCCATTATCGTTCTTCATGACGACCGTGCCCTGCTGTCCTTCTTTGATCGCGACTTTCTTCGCCGCATCGATCATTGAATCGATGGTCGTAAATTTCTTGTTGAATTTACTCTCACCGACAACAGGAACATAGCTAGTCGTGCCAAACGCGCTATCGACATTCGAACGATAGGCATTAGCAAGACTTCCACCGGCAACGGTGAACGCCACAAGTGAAGCGAAAGTAGCAGTCAAACCCACAGCTAGAGCGTTTAAACTTCTCTTTTTCATGTGATCCTCCTATGTGTAAGCTAAGTTTTGCTTTTGTTCGGCAATAATATAATGGATTGAAGTTAGATAAATCAATTATGGTTATTAATATGGTAAACGAGCATAAAATAGGCAAAATAGACCTAGTAAATGATAGAAATGAGCATAAAAGAGCATCACTTCGTTTTTCGCAATCGCGCACAATCCATATATATTTATATAATATTATTGTTTTATGGAACTTCTGGCCTATCCAATCAACCTATCGATTTTGCTTGGCTCAGCCCTCTTTTTTATCCTCGCGAGATTCATAAAAAAGGCATCTTTGCCCTTAGCCTTGCTCGGCATCGTCTGCCTTGTTCTTTTCACCGTTAATTCATTCTTGCTTGGAATCCCGTATTTAGAAATCATCATCGCCTTAACGATTCTCGCGATCGTCGTCTTGTTGATTCTGCTTATAAGAAGAAGGGAGGAAAAATGAGTTTCATATCCATTCCCTTCTTTATCTTCCTTCCAGTGACCCTGCTTATTTTTTGGCTAGTCCCCAATAAACTCCGTTGGATCGTTTTGCTAATCGCTTCCTATGTCTTTTATGGATTCCTGAATTATTGGCTGATTGGCTTAATCCTCCTAACTACTTTGGCAAGTTATTTAGGGGCGAGGGGCATCGAGAAATTCGCGAAACGGAAAAAATTGTTCCTCATTCTTACCTTAATCGTCTGCCTTGGATCGTTATTCGTCTTCAAATACCTCGATTTCACCTTATCGAGTTTTGGGAAGTTGTTCTCGATGTGGGGATTGAACGTTTCACTTCAACCGTTAAACCTAATCCTCCCCGTAGGTATCTCCTTTTATACCTTCCAAACTATCGGCTATGTCGTCGATGTCTATAAAGGAAAGATCGAGGTCGAACGCCATATCGGCTATTACGCCTTATTCGTTTCCTTCTTCCCCCAACTCGTCGCCGGCCCGATCGAACCCGCGGCAAAGCTTCTTCCCGAACTAAGAAAAGAACATCATCTTGATTTCGATGGCTTCGGCGAAGGACTCAAATATGTGGTGTCCGGTTTCATCAAGAAGGTCTTGATCGCGGATTTCCTGTCCCAATACGTCAATTTCATATATGGCGATTTGGCAATTCGAGGAGGAGCGGAGATAATCCTCGCGACCTTCGTCTTCGGCATCGTCATCTATTGCGATTTCTCCGGATATAGTGAAATCGCCGTAGGTCTAGCGAAATGGATGAGCATTGACCTAAGCAAGAACTTCGACCGTCCTTATCTATCTTCTTCCTTCAAGGAATTCTGGAGGAGATGGCATATTTCCTTGAATCGCTTCTTCACGGAATACATCTATATTCCTTTAGGAGGATCGAAAAAAGGCAGAGTCCGAAAATACCTAGCCATTTTCCTTGTCTTCCTCCTTAGCGGGTTATGGCATGGAGCAAGTTTGCATTTCGTGATTTGGGGAGTGGTGAGCGGGCTTTTCCTCATCATCGAGGATTTGTTATCGACCCCATTAGGAAAAATAAAGATGAACGTAACCGCGAAACGCATCTTAGGTATTGTCATCATTTATATCGTGATCAACCTTTGCTGGATTTTCTTCCGCGTCCAGTCGATTGAGGAAATCGGATTGGTGTTCCAAAAGATATTCACGGGCTTCGCCTCTAGTTTCTCCACAACCTTCTTTGTTACCACGAACATCATCATGATCTTGCTCGCCATAGCGGTTCTTCCGCTTACCTATTATTTGCCCGAAATCAAAAAAGAGGGTACCCATGTATACGTAAACGTTGCTTTATACACGCTTTTGATCCTCATTGTTTCCGTTACCTATATCAATAATTTAATGGAGGTAGGAGAAAGTAGTTTTATCTACTTCCAATTCTGATTATGAAAAAGGGACTGCTGATACTAGGAATCGTTTCGTTAGTCGCTCTAGTTAGCGTTCCTTTAACGATGAATGTCCTTTATTTCTCCCTTCCTGATGTCTATTTGCATACCTTCTATGGTGGAATGAAAAACAAAATCGACCGTCTGTATCAAACAAGCGGAAAGAAGATCGTCATTATCGGTGGCTCCAGCGTGCCTTTCTCCCTCGATTCATCTTTGATTAAGGAATGCCTTGATGGATATGAGGTGGTGGATTTTGGGCTTTACGCCGCTTTAGGCACCAACGCGATGCTCGATTTAGCAAAAGACGGCATAAAGGGTGGCGATATCGTCATCGTTTCTCCAGAAATCTCCAAGCAAACCCTTTCGATGTACTTTAACCCGTTAGAGATGAGCAAAGCCCTCGAACGGAACAAGGACATGTTGTTCAAGCTTAACGGCAAGATGCAGGAAGGGATGATCGCGGCCATCCCCTCGTTTAACGCTGAAAAGATCTCCTATCTGAGCAAGGGCGATATCCCAATGCCAAAAGATATCTACGCCTCTTCCTCCTTTAACGAATACGGGGATATCAAAGTTACCCGAGAAGGCAACATCATGTTTGGAGGAATCGATAAGAACAACCCGATCTCCATCGATAAAGCCCTCATCGAAGACGAATTCATCAAGGAGCTCAATAATTTCGCGAAAACCGTGAAGGACAAAGGCGGAGAATGCTATTTCCGATTCTCCCCAATGAACGCTTCCTCAATCTCTTACAAAGACGATTTAAGGACCTTTTACGATTATCTTGACGAGAAGATTTCCTTTGGAATCCTCGGCGATCCCTATAAGGCCATCATGGAAAAGGAATGGTTCTATGATACGAATTTCCATCTTAATTCCCCTGGGGCCAAGATGTGGACCAAGAATTTGATTAACGATATCAAGGTCACCCTCAACATAACCTCCCCAACCCCCATTAAAGACGAGGAAAAACCTCCTTTAAGTAGCCCAGATGATAGCAAAGACGGGGATAATTCCTTCCTAGATTTCTTCGAATATGAAGAGAAGGAAAACGAAGTGGTCCTCACCAAATTAATCAAGGAAAGCGAGGATATCATCGTTCCTTACAAATATAACGGGAAAATCATCACGAGTTTCAACGATGACGTTTTCCAAGGTAAAAAAGGCATCAGGGAAATCACCATCCAGGATAACATCCGTCTCCTTTACGATTATTCCTTCTCCGGTAGCGGGGTCAACAAAATCGTCATTTCGAATGACCGTCCCAATTCAATCGGGGTAGGCGACCATCTTTTAAATGGGGCGAACGCCTATATTTATGTCGATAAGGATAATCTCAATACCTATAAAACAAGTTATAACTGGGCCAAATACGCCCCATACATCCGAGCAAAATAGGCTTTTATTCGCCTGTAAGAGACCATCACAGGACTTATCATTTTCCCTTCATGGGCATGGAGATGAATAAGCAAGGAAATTCATTTAAATGAAAACGAAAAACAACCGATTACATCTTCATTAGCGAATAAAAGGCTAATCTTTATCCCCCAAAAACAATAAAATCGTCATATCGTTAAACAGTTTGTGCAATAATAATTGCAAGAAGTGAAAGATAATTTGTATTACGCCCTGGCGAAACTATAATTTATCCATTCTGAAAAAGGAGAAACATTATGGCAGGTAAAGCGACTCGCGGCGGTATCCTCAGCAGCAGGATCAAATCCGCCAACGTCAAATTTTTCCCAGAAGGGATCCTCGGCTATCTCGGTGGACCGTTCTTCGCGTTGATTCCTAACGGCATCATCAACACCTTCCTTTCCCAATATTGGGTCAACGTCCTTGGTATTGAGAGTTGGAATTCGGTCTTCCTTTGGCTCCTCCCCCTCTTATCTTCCATCCTCATCGTCATCGGTAACATCCTCGTTGGCAAATTGATGGAAGGAAAGCCGAGAAAGGCTGGTAAGGCAAGACCGTTGCTTGTCCTCTCGGTCCCAGCGATCGCCATAGCTATCGTCGCTTGCTTCCTTGCTCCTAATCCCTATAACAACGTCGGTGCCTTCGATAACAACATCACCCTTGCGACCCTTATCATCGTCGCCATCGGCTATAACCTCTTCTATGCCTTCGCTTGGCCGCTATATTACACCAGCCATTCCGCGATGGTTAACCTCTCAACCCGTAACGCTTCGCAACGTTCCCTTCTTGGAACCCTCGCGATGGCCGGACAAGTCGGCGCTGCCGGTGTTGCCGGTATGGCCGGTGGTTTCCTCTGCGATGGATTGAAACTCCTCCCGACCAAGATGAACCTTCTCACCACCTTCAAAGGCATTGCCGAGAGCTTTGGCCAAAGGGTTAGCCAAACCATCTCCGAGGCGACGATTTACGTTAATCCCGATACCCTTAAATCCGAGAAACCTGACTATTCCCTCACCGCGCTTGGCGAACAGGCCCTCAACGCCTGCCGTGCCGACGCCAACGGACGCTGGTTCGTCATCATGATACCCGTGAACGTATCACCGAAGAAGCTTTCGCTCTTGAAGCCAAAGGCGAAGGCAATCAGGAATCTAACGTCAAGAGAGTCAAGATGGCCGACCAAATCAAGGTCAGTATGCATGACAAATATTGGTGGTTCATCATCTTGTTCTTCTTCCTCTATCAACTTGGTGGCATGCTTAAGAACAACGGCCAAACCTTCTATTCCCAGGCTTGGACCCAAGGTGACACCTCCCTTGCTTCATTAATTGGTATATTAGGCGCGATCCCAACCGCCTTAGGTATGGTTGTTGTTTGGCCTCTTGCCAACAAATTCGGCAAAGCCAACTGCATCAAGATCGGTGCGGTCCTCGCCGTCTTGCTTGGTTTCATCGGCTGGATCCCATTATTCGCCTCGATGAACCCCGCTACCGATGGCGGCGCCATCCAAACCCTTTCCATCGTCGGCTTCTGCGCCAAGGCGATTGGTACCGTCCC
>ONFU01000069.1 GCA_900317165.1 uncultured Erysipelotrichaceae bacterium | reverse complement strand
GATACCATCGCTACCGATGACGCTTCCTTGGTAAGAAGGAAAAGGCATAAGGTCGTTATCGTGCAAGGCGATAGCGAGAATTACAAAATCAACACGCTTTCGCAAGGCAAAGCCTTTGCTATCATGAAGGAAAGGAAGGAAGAACATGCCTAAGGTCGGGGATCTCGCCATAGGGACGGTAGTCCGCGTTTACCCAAGCTTTGCCATCCTTCTATTCGAGGAGGGCTGGACGGGGTTGCTCCATATCAGCGAGCTTTCCTATTCCTATGTCCGCTCCTTCACTAACTTCGTGAAAATCGGTAGCATCTATAACGTTAAGGTCATCGCAATCGATGAGGAAACAGGGGGAATCCGCGTTTCGTTAAAACAAGTTACCGCTAACGATCGCAAGAAACTGTTCCATAACCAGTTGCCCCCAAAAGAAAGCATCGACTTCTCCGCGTTGGAGGAACGCCTCCCCGGATGGATAGAAAAACAAAATAAGGAAGGAAACTAACCATGATCAGAGTCAAAACCGAACACTTGGGCAAAGACGTCGACATCGTCGCCTATGCCGAGGACATCGAAAGGATCAATCAAGGCATTGATGCAAGAAGCTTGCCTGGAAACGATTATCTAGGCTGGGCCAAATACCCAGAAAACTACGACAAAGAGGAATTCGAGAGAATCCTCAAAGCCGCGGATTATATCCGCAACGAGGTCGATACCCTCGTCGTCGCCGGCATCGGCGGAAGTTATCTTGGGGCCCGTGCCGCGATCGAAGGCATCAATGGCTTATATGGCGATAACAAAGTCGAGATCATCTTCTTCGGCCATACGATGAGTGGCAAGCATGCCAAACAAATCCTCAGGAAGCTCGAGGGAAAGCGTTTCGCAATCAACGTCATCTCCAAATCCGGGACAACGACCGAAACCGCGGTTGCCTTCCGTCTTCTTCGTGACCTATTGGAGAAAAACGTCGGCAAGGAAGAAGCCAGAAAACTAATCTTCGCGACCACCGATAAGGAAAAAGGCGCCCTTCTTGGATTATGCAAGAAATATGGTTACGAACGTTTCGTCCTTCCTGGCGATATCGGCGGACGTTATAGCGTCTTCACCGCGGTCGGACTACTTCCTCTTGCAGTCGCGGGCATTGATATCCGTGCCTTCATGGACGGAGCGAAGAACGCGATGCTCGCCTATGATTCCGATGAGATCAACGAAGCTTACAAATACGCGATTCTCCGTCATGTCCTTTACAAGGACTATGGATATTCCGTCGAGATGCTCGTCAATTACGGCCTCCACCTCGTCCAACTTGGCGAATGGTGGAAACAGCTTTTCGGGGAAAGCGAAGGCAAGGAAAAGACCGGACTCCTTCCAGATTCCGCAGTCTTCACCACCGATCTCCATTCCCTTGGACAGTTCATCCAAGAAGGTTCCCCCGTTCTCTTTGAGACCGTCATCCTCGAAAAGGACCCAGAGGAAGATGTCCTCGTTCCTCATGATGAAGATGACCTCGATGGCTTGAATTATCTTGAAGGGAAGGGCCTCAATTACGTCAATAGCACCGCGGCCGAAGCGACCCTTGATGCCCATTCCATCACCGGTGGCGTCCCCAACATCCTAATTGAGATCGACCGTTTCGATGCCTTTGGCATGGGCGAATTGATGTATTTCTTCATGAGGGCCTGCGCCGCCGCTTGCTATCTTAACGAAATCAACCCCTTCAATCAGCCTGGCGTCGAAGTCTATAAGAAGAATATGTTCCATCGCCTTGGAAAGCCCGGTTATTAATCCCTAACTTCTCCATTGATTACCGCCTGTTATGGGCGGTTTTCTATTTGAAATTATTTGTTGCCTATGGCTTTTCGCAGTGCTATATTATGCAAGCGCCAACCGCACCCGCGGATGCTTAGCTCAGCGGGAGAGCATCGCCCTTACAAGGCGGGGGTCGTAGGTTCGAAACCTACAGCATCCACCAATTCTTGAAAAAGGCGAAGCGGAAAAGCGCAAAAAACGAACGTGGGCGAATAGCGAAGTGGCCAAACGCGGCTGACTGTAAATCAGTTCCTTCGGGTTCGGTGGTTCAAATCCATCTTCGCCCACCATTCTTTTTTTAAGGAGATGTTGGGGTGTAGCCAAGCGGTAAGGCAAGGGACTTTGACTCCCTGATACACTGGTCCGATCCCAGTCACCCCAGCCACAACCCTCCGCTAGCTCAGTGGTAGAGCACTTGACTTTTAATCAAGGGGTCGTGAGTTCGAGCCTCACGCGGGGGACCACACATTAAAAAAGCGCCGAGAACTTCGGCGTTTTTTTGTGCTTAGATCGAATCTTTTATAATTTCTTTCGCCTTCTCTATCATTTCGTCTTTGTTCTTTAGATTACCTTGATAGAGGCGATATGGCTTCGGAAGACCCCTGGTATGGCCAATTCCTTTAGGCCCAACAAACATCGGGGTATCAACGTTTTCCTGGATAACGAATAGGGCGGGGAGAGCCCCACGGGGCGTCTTATTGAAGAAGGCCCTCATGAAGCGCTTGGCCAAAAGGATGAAGGTCTTCCCATGATATGCTTTCTCGATAAGGGGGGTATAGACGATCCCAGGATGGACGAGGAGAGGGAAGATATTCGTGCCTTCCGCTTTCCTTAACGCGTAAAGATAAAGCATGTTTACCCCAACCTTGCTGTAATTGTAGCTCATAGCTTTCTTGTATTTCTTCCCTCCGTAAAAGCAATTTTCATCAAAAGAAGATAGCCGCGCGGCCACCGAGGAGGTAAGGATGTATTTGACTATATGGCCAAGAGAATTCAGATAATCGAATAGCTCTTCGAATAGATATAGGTTGGAAACGAAATTGACCGCGACCTGGCTCTCTAATCTCCCATATGCCTCCTCATAAGGGACGCGGTAAATGCCCGCGTTCATATAGAAGACATCGAAATCTAAATGGCCCTCTTTGATGTTTTCGATAAATGATTTCATCGATTCGGGGAGTGATAAATTCAAATGTAGGATGCTTATCTCCCCATCTTCGAATTCTTCCAAAAGCCTATTCTTGGCTTCGTTGGCTTTCTCCAAAATCCTTACGGCCCAATATATGGTCCACTTCTTCCTTAATAAGTAACGGGTGCATTCATAGCCTATCCCCGAATTGCCCCCACTGATGAGGATGCGGCCTCCTTCTTTTAGGTTGAGGGAGGAGAAAAAGCGTTCGTCTTTTCGATTCATATCCTAATTATCACCTCATCTTCTTTTAATTTCATTTAAAAATGAACGGCATACCTAACCCTATAAGGGAAAATGGATTATAATTCCCTCGCTATGTTGAAAAGGCTTAGGATTCAAAACCTTGCGATCATCGAAAACGTCGACGTCTCCTTCCATGATGGCTTTACGGTCCTTACGGGAGGGACGGGGGCTGGCAAAAGCCTCGTCATCGATTCCTTATCGCTTCTTCTAGGGGCAAGAGCTTCCAGCGAGCTGATCCGCGAAGGCGCGGAAAAGGCTACGATCGAAGGCGTTTTCGAAGTTCGCTTAAGCCGTTTGAGGGCGACTCTAGCCAAACTTGAGATTCCTTCTTTCGCGGATGAGCTAACGATCGAGAGGACGATTGGACGAACCAAGAATTACATCAAGGCAAACGGAAAATCCATAACCTTAGGCGAACTAAGCGAAATCGCTTCCTTGCTCGCGGACATCCATAGTCAATTCGACGTCATCAAAATCCTCAATCCCGAGAATTACCTTTCGATAATCGACGGCTATTCATTTGAACTCGTCGAGCCCATCAAAAAGGAATACACGGGTGCCCTAAACGCCTATAAGGAAAGCAAAAGAAAATATGAGGCCTTGCTTCTAGACAAGAAACGCCTGGATGAGAACCGCGATTTCCTCGAATACCAATATAAGGAATTGAAGGCCTTCAATCTAAGCGAAGGCGAAGAGGAGGAAATCGAGGAGGAATTATCGAGATTAAAGAACTTCGATAAGGTCTATTCCCTTTCCAAGGAAGCAGAGGAAAAGATGAATTCGGATTCCCTTGATAACCTTTATGAACTAAAGACCATTCTTGGTAAGCTCTCCTCCTACATGCCTTCTTTGAAAGAATCAAGTCAACTCATCGAAGACCGTTATTACGAATTGGATGATCTATTCAAGACCTTGAAAAAGGATTTTGGACGGCTTGATTATGATCCAGATAGGTTAAACGAATTGACCCAAAGAAGTTTCGACCTATCCGCTTTAAAACGTAAATATAAGAAGGACGTGCCTGCGTTAATCGCGTATTTGGCAGAGCTTGAGGGGATGCTTGGAAAAGACGGCAACCTCGAAACAAGATTAGAGGAATCGAAAAAGGAAATGCTCGAAGCCCGTAAGGAGGCTTTCCTTAGGGGCAATGACCTCTCTTCGACCAGAAAGAGCCTATCCGCTTCCATTGAAAAGGAAATCAAAAGGAATCTCAAAGACCTACTCCTCGATGTGGATTTCAGGATTTCCCTTGAAAGCGGGGAAGATAATGAATCCTTGACCGAGAACGGCATCGATAAAGTCGATTTCCTTATTGAGACAAACGTCG
The DNA here is from genome assembly GCA_900317165.1 of uncultured Erysipelotrichaceae bacterium. Lineage (GTDB taxonomy): Bacteria > Bacillota_I > Bacilli_A > RFN20 > CAG-826 > Alloenteromonas. The sequence continues at coordinate 1,158 of ONFU01000069.1, read as the reverse complement.
GTGAAGGCATGAAGAGCCTTTCCAAAGTCGTCTCTGGAGGCGAAGCGAGCCGCATCATGCTCGCCTTTAAGGCCGTTTTCATCGCCGCGAACCGCATCGAAACGGTGATCTTCGATGAAATCGATACAGGCGTTTCCGGGGAAGCCGCCTATGCGGTATCCAAGAAAATCGCGGAGATCGCCTTATCCCGCCAAGTTATCGCGATCACCCATCTCCCCCAAGTCGCTTCTTTCTCCGACCATCATATCCTCATATCCAAGGCCGTAAGGGATGGAAGGACATACACATCTATTAAAACCCTTGATCTTGAAGGCAAGATAAAAGAGATCGCCCACCTTATTTCCGGAGGGGAGATAACGGAGAAACAACTGGCCTATGCGAAAGAAATGGTCATGAACAAAGGCAATTAAAAAAGTCTTTATCCTCAAGCCATTAATCAATATAATTTGTCGCGTGCCGACTTGGCGGAATAGGTAGACGCAAGGGACTTAAAATCCCTCGCCCTCAAAAAGCGTACCGGTTCGAGTCCGGTAGTCGGCACCAACTCGGAAACATAGGATTGATACAATGTGTCAGTCCTTTTTTGTTGAGTTGTCTACAATTTGTGGACAACTGAATCAAATGTTTATATCATTAAAAATGATGAATCAATTTAATATTTATTTTAACAATAAACCTATACGAACTATTGTGAGCGAGGATCAAACAATCTTTTACTCTGCTGTTGATATAATATCAATTATAGCGAAACCTAATTCACCTAGAAGATATTGGAATAATTTAAAATGTAGAAATCCAGAGTTGTCTTCGTTTTGTAGACAACTGAAATTATTCTCAAATGATCACAAAAAATATTTTAGTGATGTAATTGATAGCGATGGCATAACTCATTTATTGGTGTGTTTTCCTCCTAAATATCGCAATGTTTTATTTGAGCTAATAAAGCTCATACGTTTATCTAGTGGTAACAATAAGAAAGAATCTTTCAATATTTTTGATGAATTGGATCCTAATGTTATCGTTGAACAAACAAAACATGTAATATATCCAAATTCACAATTTAAATCTTTTTGCTATATCAAAAGCGTAATCACTAGACCAAATATTATTGTGGGCGATTACTCTTATTATGATGATAGTGAGGATGGACCAGAATCG
>ONFU01000084.1 GCA_900317165.1 uncultured Erysipelotrichaceae bacterium | reverse complement strand
GAAAGGCTCTTCACACTGCGGTCGCCCATCATGACAAGTTCGACCATTCCGTTTTTGGAAACGGCGAATTCCTTCGCGGCGAGTTCCGCGTGGGCTTTTTCCATCGCGCGTTGCATACGCTGGGCGTTTTGTAGCATCTGTTGCATTTGGTTCATATTCAATTACTCCTTAGGCAATTCTAAAACTATGGTGTCGGCTTTTGGCAATAAGCCAAGTTGGGCTTTCGCCGTATGGTTGCTCATAAGTCTATTTACGTCTCGTGGGTCAATCGCGTAAACGAAGACCTTCCTTCCTAAAAGCAAGGAAATGATTTCGGAAACGGTTTTTTGGTTTTCCTTGAGGTTAACGCGTTCTGCCTGGTTGGCGTATCTGAAGCTTAATAACAACGCCTCTTCGCATAGGCAATATGGCTGACCTTTGGAAATAAGGGTCGCGGCTTCCCCGCAGAGAATATCGTAGGAAAGGCTGTTGAGCTCTCCCCATTTCTCCAAGAGGCCTCTGCGTTCCGTTTTGTGCTTTCCGCCAAGAACCATGATTTTGATACATGTTTCGTCGTCTAAACGAACCGGAGTTCCCTCACTGACGATCTTCGTGTTCTGCAAAGAAGAAGCATCGAGCATCGGCTTTTTGGGTTCTTCTTTGACCGTTTCTTGAATAACGGGTTCTTCCTTTTTAGGAACTTCAATTGGTTTTGGTTCCTCAATTGGCTTTACCGGCTCTTCCTTTTGTTCGACAACTTCTTCTACAGGTTCTTCAACGGCTGGAGCGGCCTCAACCGGCTTTTCGATAACGATAGGTTCTGGTTTAACGGGTTCTTCCATGACTGGAGGCTTTTTCTCGTTTGAATCCTCTTCGAAAAGGAAGGCAGGAGCCACCGATCCCGTGTATGTGCCATCCCTAAACGGATCATATTCGGGTTCTTTATGGATTGGTGCTGGTTCAGGTTTTGGTTCCTCAAAAACGGCTTCCTTAACAACTGGTTTTGGCTCTTCGATTGGCTTAACCGGTTCCTCTTTGACTGGTTCGGGCTTAACCTCGGCGGGTTTAACTTCCTCCACGATAGGAGTAGCTTTTCCAACCGGCCTAATCGGGGTGACTATGACGTCTTTTTTGTCTCCGCCGAACAAAGTGGTCATTTGGAGGAGGGTTAATTCGAACAAAGAACGGATATTGGAAACGTTTTTGAATTCGATTTGGGCTTTGACGAGAAGGTCAATCATCTCATTTGCCCGTTTGCTATCGATATATGAAGATAAATCTTCAGCTTCATCGAGATTTAACGTTTTCGCGTAGGTGACATCCCCCACTCTTCTATAGATGAGTTCGTCTTTAAGAATATCGAGCAGGCTTCCGGAAAGCCTTTTGATGTCGACACCAGAATCGAGGAAGTCGCCTAATTTACCTAAAACCGAGGCAACTTCGCCTGAACTTACCATCTTTAAGAGGTCGATTTTCTCTTTGACGGAAGTTAAGCCGAAGACCTGCAAAACGTCCTTTTCCAAGAGGGCGTTGCCTCCATATGCTAGAGCTTGGTCAAGCAAAGATAAAGCATCGCGCATCCCACCATCGGCAAGTTCGGTAATCTCATCCAAGGCCCCATCTTCATAACGGATTCCCTCTAATTTCAGGATTTCCGTAAGTTTGCCTTTGATTTCCTTATCGGGGATTTTCCCGAAATCATAACGTTGGCAACGCGAAAGGATGGTCGCAAGAACCTTATGGGGTTCGGTTGTCGCCAAAATGAAGATTACGTGTTCTGGGGGTTCTTCCAAAGTTTTTAATAAGGCGTTGAAAGCGCCCGGGCTCATCATATGGACTTCGTCGATGATGTAGACCTTCATCCTACCCTTGATCGGGCTATAACGAACCTGTTCGATCAAATCACGGACCTGTTCTACGCCATTGTTACTGGCCGCGTCGATTTCGACGACGTCAGGGTGGGAACCTTCGTTTAATAAACGGCAGGATTCGCATTCATTGCATTGATGGCCGATGCCTTCCCCGCAGTTCAGGGCTTTGGCGAAAAGCCTCGCCATAGAGGTTTTACCTGTTCCTCTTGGTCCACAGAAAAGATAGGCATGGGCGATTTTATTGTTGTTGATCGCGTTCCTTAATGTACGGACAATCGCTTGTTGTCCAACGACTTGCTCGAATGTCTTCGGGCGATATTTATTGTAAAGTGCGGTGTAAGCCATAATGTTGCTATGCAATTATAAACCACCGACCCCATTCTTCAAAGAATGAATAGGTCCCTTTTTGCATTTTTGCTCATTAATAAGTAAGCGGGAAGAATGGTATAATCTTCGAGGTTAGAAGGAACACTTACGAATATGGAAGAAAGTATGAGAAAAAGGCTCAACGCCACAAGGGACCGTTATAACGCCCTTGAAAAAGAGCTCGAAAAAGAAGAAATAGTCAATGACGTCGAGGCTTTTACCAAACTCAACAAGGAAAAGGGAAATCTCGAAGAAGCCGCGAAACGTTATGAGGAATACCTCAAATTGGAGAGGGATGTAGAGGACTCCCTTCTTTTAGAAGATGATCCCGAGATGGCCGATTTTGCCAAAGCCACTAGGAAAGAGGCTCAGGCCGAGATGGAGAAGATGGAAGATGAATTCAAAATCCTCCTTTTGCCCAAAGATCCTAACGATGACAAGAACATCATCGTCGAAATCCGTGGGGCCGTCGGTGGAGATGAAGCCAATATTTTCGCGGGTGACCTCCTTAGGATGTATACCCGTTACGCCGAAAAACAAGGATGGCAGGTTAAACTTCTTGATGCTTCCTTGGGCGCCGCGGGAGGATATGCGAGCGTTTCCGTTCTTATCAAAGGTGACTTAGTCTATTCCAAACTCAAGTTCGAAAGTGGAGCCCATCGCGTCCAACGCGTCCCGAAGACTGAAGCAAGCGGCAGAATCCATACTTCCACCGCGACCGTTTTGGTCATGCCTGAAGCAAAAGAGGTTGAGGTCAACATCAATCCCAACGATTTGAAGATCGATACCTACCATTCCCAAGGAGCGGGTGGTCAAAACGTCAACAAGACCGAATCCGCGGTTCGCATCACCCACCTTCCCACCGGTTTGGTGGCGGCTTGCCAAACCGAGAAAGCCCAACTTCAAAACAAGGAAATCGCCATGCAGATGATTAGGGCCAAAGTTTTCGCCTTCTTCCAGGAACAGGAAGATTCCAAGAGGGCACAGGAAAGAAAACTCAAAGTCGGAACCGGCGAAAGAAGCGAGAAAATCAGGACATACAACTATCCCCAAAACCGCGTCACCGATCACCGCATCGGCTTCACGGTTAATACCCTTGACCGCGTCATGGAAGGGGAAATCGACGGCATCATCGAGGCTTTGATCCACTTTGACCAAGAACAAAAGATGCTTGAGGAGACCACGAATGCCTAAGGTTGAGGAAGTATATCGTCTAGCTTTGGAAAAGGGTAAACCCCTAGGCGTCATGTCCAACGATATCCGTCTTCTTTTGGCGTATGAATTGAACCTTCCATCCCCTGCGGACGTCTATCTCCACTTTAACGATGAAATCCCTGCAGATTCACGTTTTGATGAGAGATTTGCAAGGATTTTGCAGGGAGAACCCCTTGAATACGTAATTAACGAGGCCAAGTTTTTAAAGCATCGTCTTTACGTCGATAGAAGGGTCCTTATACCACGCGGGGAAACCGAGGAGTTGATAGCCTTAATCAGCGAAAGGATTTATGACTATTATGACCCGCGGAATTATTTGGTGGTCGCGGATATCGGAACGGGCTCCGGTTGCATCGCGATTGCCCTGAAGAGCCTTGCCAAAAACTGGCTTATCACCGCGAGCGATATCTCTGAGGATGCCCTTGAAGTTGCGAGAAAGAACATCGCCGATAGCGGGATGAATATCTCGACTCTTCAAGGAAGGTCACTTGAACCATTTATCAAGGCCAATATGAACCTCGATATCATCGTCAGCAACCCTCCTTACATCAAAAACAAGGAAGAAGCCCAAGAATCGGTTAGGCTCTATGAACCAGCCTCCGCCTTATGGCTTGAAGAAGGAGCCTCCGTATATGAAGACATCTTTCGCGATTATAAGAAAGTTAAGAAGGGCTCGTTATTGATGTGCTTTGAGATTGGCTACGATCTTAAGGACTATCTAACGTCGCTTATGGAAAAATACCTGGAGAAATACGAATATGAATTCATCGAAGACCTAAATGGCCTCACGAGGTTCCTCTTCGTATTCTGCGAATAGGGGGAAATTGTTATGGAAGAAACAAAAATCCTAACATGGGAAAACAAAAAAGAAGCGGTACGTATACTCAAAAAAGGTGGGATAGTCGCTTTCCCAACCGATACCGTATATGGTCTAGCGGTCATCTCATCAAGGCCTGAGCCATCCCAAATAAGCCTTTTACCCTTATGTGCGGAAGTTTGGGCATGGCTGCTAAATACGTTGAAATAGACGCGCCCGCTAATTCTGTTCTTAAGAAATTCTTCCCTGGAGAGGTTACGGCTTTGCTTAGAGCAAGGAAATCCACCAAACAATGGGTCGATTTAGGAACAGGGGTCATTGGTATCAGAGTTCCCGAAGATCAAAATGTTAGGGCTCTTATCGAAGAAGTCGGCGTTCCTCTTCTTGTTCCTTCCGCCAATATTTCCGCTAACCCGCCATTGACCACGTTCGAAGGAAGAAGTTAAGAAAGAATTCGATGGAAAAATCGATGCGATTATCAAAGGCGAATGCGTTAAAAACATCCCATCGACAATCGTCGATTTGACCGACGGGATTTCCTTAGTAAGGGAAGGTCCAGTTGCCTTTGAAGATATCGTTTCCTCCCATAACGATGGAAGGCTCAATCCCTTGAGGATTGCTTTAGGCGCTGATCATGGTGGATTCAAAGCTAAACAAGCTATTAGAAAACACCTTCTAGAGTCTGGATACGAGGTTATGGACTTCGGAACGAAAACCACCAAGAGCTGCGATTACCCAATTTACGGGAAGGCTGCCGCTGAGGCCGTCAGCAACAAGCTCGCTGATTTTGGCGTCTTGGTCTGCACGTCAGGAGAAGGCATCTCTATCGCCGCGAACAAAGTCAACGGAATCCGTTGTGGCATCGGCTACGATGATGTAGCAACCGCTAAGCTCCGTGAGCACAACAATGCCAATATGGTGGCGTTCGGACAGAAGTACATGGCCCTCAAGGATATCCTTAAGAGAGTTGATATTTTCCTTTTAGAAAATTTTTCTAGCGAGGAAAAACATCATAGGCGTGTATCAGAAATTGGCTGATTTCATACATCAAATTCAAATGGCCCAGAAAAAAATCTGAGCCATTTTTTGATTTTTTCCACTAATAGTTAGTATGGGAAGAAAATTTGTATGCCCCCTTTGTGGCAACCGCGACGAAACGTTAATCGGCAATTACCTCGGGGTTCCTTATTGCCTGAAGTGCTTCGTTATCAAAGACAATAAATTATGTCGAACCTCCTTCAAGGGAACCCCTCCGCCGACCCTGGTTACCTATGATTTATCAAAGGAGCAGGCGGAACTATCGGAACGTATCGTTGAAAACTTCAAAAACGAGAAGAACACCCTTCTTTATGCCGTATGTGGATCGGGAAAAACCGAAGTTAGCTATGGGGTTATCCAATATGCGATGAGCTTAGGCTTAAACGTTGGCTTCGCTTTGCCTAGGAGGGACGTTGTCATCGAACTATACGAAAGGCTGAAGAAGGCCTTTCCCTTCAATAAGATCGTCGCGGTATATGGGGGACATGTCCACGAGACTTCTGGCGATTGCATCGTCTTGACCACCCATCAGCTCTTCCGTTACCCAGATTTCTTCGATCTTCTTGTTATGGATGAAGTCGATGCCTTTCCTTACGCTGGGAATCAGGTGCTCGAAAACGATTTCAAAGAATCCCTAAGGGGACATTGCCTATTGATGTCTGCAACCCCATCTAAGGCCTTGGTTAAGGAATTCTCCCAAAACGGAAATGAGGTTCTCCTCCTCCATACGAGGTTCCATCGCCACCCAATCCCAGTTCCAAAGACGGTTCTCCTGCATGGGAAAAGCCGTTATTCATTCATAATCGCCAAGCTCCTTTCTTATAGAAAAAACGGGAATAGGACCTTTATCTTCGTGCCTTCCGTCGAAATGAGCGAGATCGTTTA
>ONFU01000068.1 GCA_900317165.1 uncultured Erysipelotrichaceae bacterium | reverse complement strand
AATCGGGACGAAATAGTTGATATCTAATTTGAACAAAGCCCATTTCGCACCCTTCTTGCTGGTGCTCTTCGCGCCTTTGCCTTCGTTTTTGAAGATCGACTTCCATGGATAGGTTTCATCGTTTGCTTCATCAATGGCCTTGGTGATGTCGTTCGTGGCTTTTTCCTTATTAAAGGGATTGGCCACAACATCAAAGGTAACGCCGAACTTCCAGGTTTTGACGTTATCTTCCTCAATCCTTAGATTGAACTGGGCGCCAACCGGTAAGAAACCCCACTTCTTCTGGATCTTCGCCGCGGCGGAGACGTTATAGGTGGTCTTGGAGGTGAATTCGCCTTCCAAAACTATGTTCAAACGTTGTTCTGGATTGATCGTAACCTTGAAACCAACCTTGAAAGTGAAGGATTTGCCATCGTATTTAGTGGAGAAGGTAATCTTAAGATGGGAAAACCAATCGAGGGCGTTCGCGCGGTATTCGTTGGTCTTGACGCCATAATATTGGAACAGCCCATACGTCGCTTTACGAAGCGATTCGGAGGTTAAGACGAATTCCTCGAGTTCATCATGATCAGCGACTATTTCGCCTTGACTCATGTCGACCTCTTTGCTCCCCGCAGCATATGTTTCTTCATAGATATCGTAGGTGCTCGCTTCATCGTAACGGACCAAATACCCGGCTCCGTTAGGGTTAAGTCCGCAGGAGAGGAAATGTCCATAGAAAGTGTCTTCGTCATCGATCCAATCGCCGTCATCGTCTTTTTCGTTTTCACCGATGCGGAAGAGCTCGTTATTCGACAATCCCCTGAATTCAATCGCGGAAATGAAATAGAGGCTGATGCCGTCTTGGTCATAATAATAGATATCGTCAGGATCGAAATTCTTAATGACGATGTCCTTTTTCTCTAGTCCTTCCTCGGGCCATTCGGCAGGCGTTTCGTTGTTCTCATCGGTAAGTGCACTCTTGGGGTTATATTCCTCAAATATTAGGGAAAGCGATCTCACATTCGGGTTTTTGCTTTGGAAGCAGAGGTTCTCGTCAAGGAGATCAAGATGATAAAGATGCCCTCTCCACATGTCTTCGATCGGTAAAGCGACTTTGCCGATTCCGGCGGATGAACTAACCGGCCTAAGTTCATAATCGACCCCGTTTTCATCATAAAGGCGAAGATGCTCAACGCCGGGAAGATAATCCGAAGGGTTGGCGTTAGGGGCGGAGAGGTTAAGGAAGCGCGAATCAAGAAGGGTAATCGCGTTTTCCGCTTCGTTGAGTTTGATGTCATCGAGATAAACGATGGAGGCAGTCTCATCCGCGTTTTCGACCTCGACTAATTCAGCTTCTTCCCAATTGACTTCATCGGATGGGATTTCCTCGATTTCGGTTTCGACGCTATGGAGGGCATCATCAACCGATTCCACGATTTCCTCAGGCGTGTATTCCTTTTCGGGGAGTTTGCCGCATGAAGAAAGGGGAAGTAAGGCGAAAATAGCCAAAAGAAGTGTCGCCTTGGAAACTATTTTAGAGGTAGGGCTTCTCATAGGTTCTCCTCCGGAAGGTATTTCTGGGTGTATGGGCAATCGAACTGATAGAAATAATCAGTGGGGGCGTGCATGTGTAAATCGACGTTATAGGTGATGGAACGGCTATTGCTCAAGATGTATTGCCTAGTCGAGGCTGGTAAGGCATGGAACTGCGCTTCGCTCCCTTGATAATAGAAATCGATACGCGGCAGATCGTAGATATCGTAGAATTGGTCAAGAGCCTCATCAAAAGTTCCAACCGCGAAGGCGTCCGCCCCAACGGAAGTTAAAGATAAAGGCAAATAAACGCGGTTGAGGTTTTGGCAACCCATGAAGCATCTGACGCCGATCTTCTGTAAGGAATTTGGCAAAATCAGGATGTTGTTATTGAAGAAAACGTTCGCGTAGGCTTCGGTATCGAAAATTTTCGCGTTGCGCGGGAAATAGGTCGCATGGTCTGCCAAACCAAAACGATTGAAGAAGGCCCTTCTACCGACTTTGCTGACGCGGTTATGGCCCGCTAAACCATAGAGGGGTTTCGCGGAAGAAGAGCTATAGCAAGCGTAGGCATAGGCCCCGATTTCGGTTAAGGCATCCAAATCGTCTAGATAGGTATTCCTACGGGCATAGGGGTAAATATAACCATCCGTCGATACGATGGTCTTAAACGTGTCCTCCTCTTGAACATGGAAAGGAAGGGCCGGCAAATGACGGTCCTCGCCAGCATAAGGATCATAGAATTCACGGTATCCTTTGCGATCAGAGAAATGGGTGGCCGTGTAGAAGGTATCGCTCGTGACGGTTTCGCTACGGTATTCAATATGGTATTGACGGTTATTGATAATGTCTTGGTCATCGATATTCAAAATAGTGACGGGGATATTCTTGTCATCGACGGTAATGACGTCGCCCGTTTGGCAATATCCCGCCTCATCGGTCGCATCATAATAGAAGCCGTTGTCATAAATCGGGCCAACCGTGTAATAGCCGTATCTGCTATCCCCGTTTACATGATCTAGGGCAATGTAATCGATTCGCTCTAGACTACGGTCTACTCCGTAATAATAAATGGGGCGTATCGGATATTCGGATTTAACGACTTTGGCATATAAAGTCAAATTGTAATCATAGGTACGGTGTATATCAAAAGGCGCGGTCAATTGGGGATTGATGAACCAACCGACGAATTGATAACCCTCGTCAACGCGGTCAGGGGAGGGCATTTCCACGTTGCCTTCGTTTAAATACCAATTCGCGATAACCGGGCTGCAATGGGCGTTTGGATCAAAGCCAAAGGCATTCATCATTGGGTAATAATGGCGGTCTTCGGTGACGTTTTTGAAATTGTTAATCGGGGCATCCCAAATATAGCCGTTAGGATATGGGCCGGAATAATTCTGTCTATCCGTGGCTTCATGAACATCTCCATAGGCGTGTTCCAAAGTCGTATGGAAAGTAACGGCATGGTTCCCGTTTTCCATACCCTCGACGTTGAAACTCGCCAATTTGGAATATTGGAAATAATGGTCCTCGGAAGCCGAATAAACCGTATAGGCGACGGGGTAGGAACCAGGAAACCTAAAGAGGTCATTTTCGATATAACCGCGATCGAAGAAATCGACATGCCCGATTTCGTCGGAGATATTCCCCCATCTAAGGGTCTTATCCACAAAGATTTCATCATAGGGGCTAGTTTCTGATAAAAGTGGATTTCCAACGATATCATCGTAATTGGAGACGCAAGAATAACGGATGGCTATAGCGAAAATACGGATATGGTTGGTGCTGCTTGGGTTGGTAATCGAGAAATAACGGGGAGGCAGATTATCGCTATTGGTGGTGGAGAAATCGTGTTTACGGGCCTCATCGCCCCCATCATAGACATCCATCACTTCGTATGGGGCGGAACACCAGGCGAAGGTGAATTTATCCGGATGGTCTTTGTCGGTAAGAAGGTTAATTTCAACGTTTTGGAGACCGTTTATCGGGGTTGTCAAATAAAGCCCTCCAAGAGGGGCGATATCGATATAGTAGCTTTCCGTTACCCCGTCTTCGTTAAAATGGAATCTAGTTCCCGCGGCCGACCGGAAATCCCCGTGTTGGATATCTTCCCCGGTGACCGTCAAAAGATAGGAAGATTCTTTCGGATAAAGAAGCAACGAGGGATCGTTTTCGTTAAAGAAAACAAAAGGAGCCGCCAAAATGACAGCTGCGACCGACAAACCTGCAAGCATGTTGAAGCGAGGTTTCATGTCCCCCATTATAATGGGGAACTAAGAAAAAACAAACATAGCATGTATCGGTTTTCGTAATTATTTGAATAAAAACGAAATCCGCGATAAATAGAATCTCACCATCGGTTATAACCGCAACACTTATGAATAAACTGTTGCAAAAAAGCCGTCATCAAGACGGCCCTTGTTCAAAGCTTAGGTTAGTTGAAAAACAAGTAGATTATTTTTTACCTTTATATTTCTTGCCGTGCTCGAGGATGCCATTCTCATCCCACCAGCAGCCGCATTCTGTGCATTCCCATCTATTGCCATAGGAATAAATGTCAAAGTATTCACCACATTCCGGGCATGTACGTGTTAGACTGCTGCAAACACCGCCACCGGCGACGGCTTCTAATTGTTCATTAGTAAGCTCAATGCCTTCCTCTTTGGCAACCTTAAGAATCTCTTCGTTGGTTTGGCAGTTTTTGACTTTGGCGATTTGTTCTTCGGTAAGGCCTTTTAATAAATTCTTGTCCATAGTTTTGGATCTCCTTTACTTATTAACAATCCAGACATAGCCACAATCTTGACAGGTGTTATTCCACCATTCAGCAATCGAATTTTCGTTATATCTGGTTTTAATTTTCTTAGAACCGCATTTTGGGCAGGTAAAGTCTGGTGTACTTGTGCAGATGCCACCATTAACTGCTTGTAATTGTTCATCGGTGAGTTCAATGCCTTCAGCTTTTGCTAGTGCTAAAAGTTCTTCTTGGTTCTTACACGCTTTGACTTTGGCGATTTGTTCTTCGGTAAGGCCTTTTAATAAATTCTTGTCCATAATTCTGGATCTCCTTATTTGAATCTACATTACAACTTGGTCTGTCACAGATTTGCCACAGCAGGCAATAAATAGTGAAACAGGCCGATATTGCCTTTTTGCGCCTTAATTAAGCGTCGACGTTCCAATGGAAGCCGCATTCTTGGCAGTCGTTTGAATACCACGTGCTCATATTGCTCTCGACATAACGGCTTTTAATTTTGCTGGAATTGCACATTGGACATGTAAAATTAGGGGTGCTTTGACAGATTCCTCCGCCCGAAATTGCCGTTAATTGTTCATCGGTGAGTTCAATGCCTTCTTCTTTAGCCATCGCGAGCAGTTCTTCATGATTTTTGCACTCTCTTACTTTGGCGATTTGCTCTTTGGTTAATCCTTTTAATAATTCTTCTTTCATGGTCCAAGGTTCTCCTTTGTTGTCTTAATGTTATCACGTCGTTTGCCACGGAAGCGCCACAGAAACAAAAAGCCTAATAAACAAAGGAAAAAGGCATAAACATGATGGAAAGAAATCCTTAAAAGTGTTTATAATTTCCTAGCCCTAGACATCGGATCAGGGCCAAAAAAGGAGAACAAAAAATGATTTCATTCCGCAAAATCGCAGTCGTAGCTCTTGCGGCCCTCACCATTACCGCTTGTGGTGAAGCATCCCAAAGCGCCAGCGCAGTCAAAGGCACCCTTGAAGGAAAAGGATATTCCGTCAAGGTCTATACCCCAGAAGAATACAAAACCCTCTCGACCTCTCAGGTCTTCACCGAGCCAACAAACCTCAAGAACCACCTCACCGCGTCTAAAGTCGATTCCAAAGAAGCTTTCTTCGCTTGGTTCTTCGCCGATATCGGCAGCGCTTCCAACTGGTTCGAAGCCAATACCGGTAAACTCACCAGCATCTACTCTGAAGACGATATGGCCATCGGTACGAAGGATAACGTCGCTTACGTCGGCAGCAAGACCGTTCAGATTACCCTTGGTTGGGGAGCAGGTCAGATCTAATTACCCAAAAATATGAATAAACCACCGATGCTCAAAGTCGGTGGTTTTTTTGTTTCTTACTTTCTTGATAGGCCATTTTGTCCTTTGCAAAAACATGATTAAAAAGACCGAGCTTTTACACTCGGTCATGATGGTTATCTCGTAAACGCCGTATATAAGGTGAACGAATTGGTGAATATTACTTCGTTTTGCCCTTCTTCTGGCATCAAGGGGGTTGTTAATTCAATGTCGAGGAAGAAAACCGGTTCTTGGTCTGGATTGACCATAAAGGACATACCCACCCCATCAATAACG
>ONFU01000067.1 GCA_900317165.1 uncultured Erysipelotrichaceae bacterium | reverse complement strand
TATGAAAAAGATGCTTCGTCTAACCCAAACCCTTTTCATGGCTTCGCTGCTAGCTTCCTGCGGAGGAGGCAATCCAAGCGGAACCGAGGAGGAATTCAAACCCTCTTTGGACACAACCACCGAATGCTCCATCAGGGTCGATGGTGATTATGGCAATTTCGAAGCCTTGGAAGCCGAATTCGATAGGTTCAAGGAATATTATCCAAAGGTCCATCTTAGCTATTTGAAAATCGATGGAAGCGTTGCGAATGTCCTTAACGGAGAGGAAGCCCCGAACATTTTCTTCTGCCATCCGAAGATGATCGGAAACGAGCAATACGCTTCCGTCGTCTCCCATATGGAAGACCTCTCCGACCCCGCCTTGAAGATGAATTTGGACTGCATCCGTCCAAGCCTCCTTAACCGCGATTCAACGGGAAAGGTATACATGGTCCCAGTCTTTTCTAGGACATACGGAACCCTCGTTAACAAAGACCTCTTCGCCAAAGAAGGCATCCAGATTCCAAATAACTGGACGGAATTAGTTAACGTCTGCAAATCCTTCGTCGATAAAGGCTATAAGAGTCCGATGATGGGATACACCAACTACGACCTAGATTCCAAAAAGGAACGCACCAAGGTCTCCAATGGTTTCCAAAACACCGTCGCCTATCCTTCCAAAACACCGTCGCCTATCCTTTGTTCGTCGCTGAACTCGCCAAAAACCCAGACGCTTTGGCCTTAGCTAACAAACTAGATCCATCCGCCGGCCAATATATGCGCGGTGCCTTACAAAAGATCAGGGATCTCATCGATAATGGCTGTGTGAGCTTTGAGGAATGTGATAAGCTCGAAGATAACTATGACAAGGTTCTCTTACGCTTCTTGGATGGAGACGTTCCGATGATGGTTTGCAATGGCGATACCGTCTCCGGAATCAAAAAACGCGAACAGAAATCCGATACCTTCAACCCCGATAAAGAAGCGTATGCCCCATTCAAATACGAGTTCTATCCAATTCCTTTGACCGAGCAAGGCGGATATTTCATCGATAGCCCTTCCGTCCAATTCGCCGTCAACAAGGATTGCGAGAACCTCGATATGACCAACGAATTCATGAGATTCTTGCTTAGAACGAAAGAGCTTGATAATTTGGCCTCATTAAAAGGCCTTATCTGCTCAACGAAGACCACCCCATTCGCCCCTATCTATGATCCGTTTAAAAAGGTCTATGATCCTGTCTATGCCCCATTTAGCAACGTCGCTTCGGATAGAAGGATCTCTCCGGAAGTCATCGGAATCAAAGACGACCTTGCGACCCAAATCAGAATCGCTTCCTTCTATGTCGGAAGGGGCGAGCTCACCGTCGATGAAGCCGTCGCGAAATACGGGCAATTCAAATAAACAAAGCATTTGAAGCGATAAAACCGAGTCGATGGCTCGGTTTTTTGCTATCATTGATTCGCGAAGGAAAGACCCATGATTAGGTTTTCAAAATACAAAAAGGAATATTATCAATTGGTCTGCGATTTCCTTATAAGGATAAACGAGGAAAACAAACTGCATTCCAATTGGATTTGGGCAAGGTTTGAATGGATGCATGAACATCCCTTGACCAAAAAAGAGCTTTTGGATTACATGGGCCTATGGTTTGATGATGATGAACTCGTCGGGGTTGCCCTTATCGATATGTTTTTCGGGGAAGCCTTCGTTGGGACATTAAAAGCCTATCAATCGCTTTATCCTGAAATATTGAGATACGCCTTCGATAATCTGAAGGACGATCAAGGACTTGGAATAACGATCAACGATTTGGATAAGGAGGAAATCGAAGAGGCTTTAAGGCAAGGCTTCTTCAAAACGGAAGCGGAAGAAACCGTCCTAAGAATTGACCTAGAAGAAGCGTTTGCAATAGATTTGCCCAAAGGATTTACCGCGGAGACCTTCGACGCGGAGAACAACCAAGAGGAGATGTCCTGGCTTTTTTGGCAGGGATTCGATCATGGTGAGGACAAAGAGGAATTCCTTAAGGACTTTAAAGAAGCCTCGTCTAAACGTCCTCACTTCAATAAATACCTATGTATCCTAATAAGGGATGAAAACGGGGAAGCCGTCGCAACCTCATCGACTTGGTATGATGAAAGGACCGATTACGCTTACGTTGAGCCGGTATGCGTCATTCCTAGATGCCGTAAGAAAGGACTAGGGAAAGCCGCGGTTTACCTTTCCCTCAATCACGCGAAGGAATTGGGCGCGAAAAACGCGATTGTTATCTCGGACCAAGATTTCTATAAACGACTTGGCTTCAAAGAAGCAGAGCATTATTCCTTTTATTGGAAAAAGGAGGAAAGGGTCGTTAACGGAATTACCTATAAATTAGAAAGACTCCTTGGAAAAGGAAAGGGAGGCTATTCATATTTAGCTAAGGCTAACGGCAAAGAATACGTCCTCAAGCAAATCCATCATGAGCCATGTGATTATTATAAATTCGGCAACAAGATCGAGGCGGAGAAAGCCGATTACCAAAAATTAAGGGATGCATGTATCAGAATTCCCAAGATGATCGATATCGATTTGGAAAGGGAAATCATCATCAAGGAATATATTGAAGGCGAAGTCATCTCAAACATGATCGAAGAAGGGAAGTCGGTGGATGAATATATCCCTCAACTTCAGGAGATGGCTAGTTTAGCCAAGGCCAAAGGCCTAAATATCGATTATTACCCAACCAACTTTGTTGTGAAGAATGGCCTTCTTTATTACATCGATTACGAATGCAACGAATATATGGATGAATGGAACCTCGAGAATTGGGGGATGAAGTATTGGCCAGGAAAATCCACATGAAAATGGCTTTAGAAATCGTTTATTTCTAATCCCGTTTTTTATAAAATGGAAAAGCAAAGAGGACGTCCATCAACGAAAACTAACATAAACAACTAGTTGTTTGGAATAATTGAACAGGTGACTTATGAGCGACAATATCGAAACAATGAATCCCGAAAGAGGCAACTTCCTGATAAAAAAGACCGTTTTGATCGTCGATGACGAGGAGATCAACGTCGAGATCATGTCCGCGATCCTCGCGGATGATTTCCACGTGTTGACCGCGAATGATGGCAAAGAAGCCTTGGATATCCTTCTTTCCGGAGACCATAAGATCGATATGGTCCTTCTTGATGTCTTCATGCCGATGGATGGTAGGGAAGTCTTGAAAGTAAGGCAAGCAAACCCAGACATCAAGAGAATCCCATTTATCGTCTGCACGAGCGACAAGAACATCGAGAAGGAATGCTTCCATCTTGGGGTCAATGACTTCATCAAGAAGCCTTACGAGAATCCTGATATCATCGTCGCGAGGGTCAAGAGGATGATCGAGCTATATGAAGATAGGTCAATCCTCAAGGAAGTCGAAAGGGAAAAGCTCACCAACCTCTATAACATCGAGTTCTTCAAGAAATATGCGATGCAATTCGACGCGAATTTCAAAGATCTCCCAAAGGACATGATCTCCATTTCCATCAACCGTTTCAGGCTGATCAACGAATTATACGGAAGGGCATTCGGGGATAAGATCCTTCTTGCGATTGCCTCAAAACTTAGGGAATACATCAGTGATTGCAACGGTCTGGTCGGAAAAGACGCGGGGAGCACATTCGTCATTTATTGTGAGCATCATGATGATTATGAAATCCTTCCCATTAAATTGCAGGAAGCCATGAAGGAAGTCGTAAACGATATCCACGTTTCCTTTAGAATCGGCGTCTATCCATTCGTTGATCCCTCTTTGGATAAGGATATCGTGGTCGGAAGAACCAAGACGACCGCGAATTCGTTGATAAACGAACCTACGAAAACCATTGCGATCTTCAATGAGGAGAAGCAAACCAAAACCCTCCATAAAGAGGAATTGATCGAAGCCTTCCCTTCCGCTTTGGAAGAAGGGCAGTTCAAACTCTATTTCCAGCCAAAATATTCAACCCATGGAGATAAACCCGCTTTCACCAGTGCGGAAGTCCTGATTAGGTGGATAAGCCCCAAATTCGGTTTTGTCTCCCCTGGCGAATTCATTTCCTTGTTTGAAGAAAACGGGTTAATCGGCAAACTCGATGCCTATATCATGAAAAAGGCCGCTGAATACATGCGTTCATGGAAAGATAGGTTTGGCCTTTACGTTCCTTTATCAATCAATCTATCGAGAATCGATATCTATCGACCCAACTTGGTGGAGGAGATTATCAATTACGCGGATTCCAACGGCATCCCAAGGGATAAATATTTCATCGAGGTCACCGAGTCGGCCTTCGTTGAGGATGCAAAAGAAGTAATCCCCGTGATCGATAGGATTAGGCAAGCTGGCTTCAAAATCGAAATCGATGACTTCGGAAGCGGGTATTCCTCTTTCGGAGCATTGGCAGACCTTCCATTCGATGTTTTGAAGATCGATATGCAGTTTATCCGCACGATGGATAAAAACCCCAAGGTCAAAGACATCATTAAGATGATCATCAACCTTTCCAAGGTCTTTGATGCGACGACCGTCGCAGAAGGAGTCGAGACCAAGGAACAATATGATTTCCTTAAGGAAAATGGTTGCGACATCATCCAAGGTTATTATTTATCGAAACCACTGCCGATTAACGATTTCGAGGAATTGATAGAGAAGGAGTTAGCAAAATAATGGACGTTAAGACTTTCTATGCCGAGATTAATGGCAGCTACAATGACGCCTTAGCCATCATGATGAATGATGTTTTGATCGCGAGGATGCTAGGTAAATTCATCAATGGCAACTCCATCGATCAAATGATTGCCCTTTATGAGAACAAGGATTTCCGCGGACTTTTCGCCGCCGCCCATTCCTTGAAGGGCGTCGCGGGCAATTTGGCCTTGACCCCAATATTCGATTTGGCTTCCTTCATAACCGAGGCAACCAGAAACGATGATAACGTTAACCTTGATAAGGAAATCGCCGAGCTCAAAAACCTCAATGAGCGTCTAAAGGAAAGCTATTCCAAATATATCGCTTAACCTATATCAAAAGCCTCCGTAAGACCATTCGCACGATGGTCTTTTTAGTTGTTTCCCTAAAATAAAGGATACATGCAACGGTTTTTCTACAATTTGAAGCATTTTCGTGCGCATGTGTGGCAACTCTGTGACGGAATCGCTATATAATATGCACAGAAAGGAACTTGAATGTTTTCTTTCTGGAAGTAATTGGCATGAATGTAGTTATTCAATATCTAATTCACGACTGGGCGACGATCCTCATTCTTCTCGCCTTCGCCATCATGCTAAGG
Organism: uncultured Erysipelotrichaceae bacterium; assembly: GCA_900317165.1. GTDB lineage: Bacteria > Bacillota_I > Bacilli_A > RFN20 > CAG-826 > Alloenteromonas. The sequence continues at coordinate 1,291 of ONFU01000067.1, read as the reverse complement.
ATCACGGTTTTCCTCGACAAAAAGACCGTTGTCCGCATGTACGTTTTGATCATCGCCATTTTCCTTCTTTCGATTATCGTCTTCGCCGAATTCTATTTGGGCGAAATCAATCAATTCAGGGAAGTGCGCGTCGTCATGACCGCGATACGATATAGCGCAACGCCACTATTGATTTCCTATATCCTCTTCACGTTGGTGAAAAGGACCCGTTGGTATGTTTTGCTTCCGGCCGTTGCCTTGATGATCATCAACATCGTTTCGATTTTCACGGGCATTGTCTTCAGCATCAACGATACCGGCAATCTCGTACGCGGCCCCCTTGGGTATTTGCCCTATATCGGAGTCGGCATTTATAGCGTCGTCTTGGTTTACGTCCTCATTCTTCAAAGCAATAAGCACATCACCGAAATCATCCCAATCGCCTTTATGGCCTTTGCCTTTGGGTCTGGACTCGTCCTCCCATTTGTTATGGGCAAGGATTATTCAAAGATCTTCTGCAACACCATCGCGATTGCCCTCTTCGTCTATTACGTCTTCCAAATTTTGCAATTAACCAAGAAAGACGCGTTGACGGGGTTACTAAATCGTCAAGCGTACTATTCCATTGTTAGGGGAAAAGCCAAGGACATCACCGCGTTTATATCAATTGATATGAACGGATTGAAGGCGATTAACGATAACAATGGCCACCTCGCTGGTGACGAAGCATTGGTAACATTGGCCGCTTGCTTTACCAAAGCCATCAAGATTAGACAGCACGCGTATCGCATCGGTGGCGATGAATTCGTTATCATCTGCACGAAAACCTCGAGAATGGAACTCGAAGAAATCGTTTCGGTTATCAAAAAGAACGTATCCGAAACGCCATATACCTGCTCTGTCGGTTATTGCTATTGCGCGGACGGCAGCAAAGACCTTACCCAGATGGTCAAGGAGTCCGACCAGATGATGTACGCGGATAAGGCCGAATATTATTCCCAATCCGGGAAAAATAGACGCACCAACTAAAAGATTTTATAAATCCATAAGCATCTTATTTTTCATTTGCTCCGCAATATGTTATTTTATTGCAAAGCGAGGTATTTAATATGTCTAACAGATTTATGTTGAACGAGACCTCCTACCACGGCAAAGGCGCGATTTTGAATGTCGTTCCCGAGATCTTGGCTAGGGGCTTCAAAAGGATTTTGGTTTGCACCGATGAATCCTTGGTGAGATTCGGCGTTTCCAAGAAGGTCACCGATTTATTGGATGAAGGCAAGATCAATTATGAGATGTTCACGGAGATTAA
>ONFU01000126.1 GCA_900317165.1 uncultured Erysipelotrichaceae bacterium | reverse complement strand
CGGAAGGAGGAGCGACCGGTCTCCGTGAAGGAGACGATGGCCTTTGCCCCAATCAAGGAAGCCATATTGGCGACGGCATTAGCGACCGCGTCGTTATTGGTCTTCTCGCTTGTTTCATAAGCTTCCCTAGCTAAGGAAGGATAATCGAGGTATTGCTCACCTTTTCTCGCGATTTTCGCTTGCATTTCAACGGCTTCGACAGGGTAAAGACCCGAAGCGCTTTCCGCGGAAAGCATGATGCAATCGGAGCCTTCGTCGATCGCGGTAGCGACGTCGCCGACTTCCGCGCGTGTCGGACGTGGATGGCTGACCATTGAATCAAGCATCTGGGTCGCCGTGATGACGGGTTTGCCAGCCTTGCGGCAACTATGGATGATCTTCCTTTGGACATGTGGGACTTCCTCTGGGGGAATCTCAACGCCCAAATCGCCTCTAGCGACCATGATGCCATCGGCGGCTTCTAATATATGGTCGATCTCCGCGACGCCTTCGGGGTTTTCTATTTTCGCGAAAACCGGGGTATTGGGACGGCCGTATTTCGCTAAGACCGCCTTAATCGCGAGGACGTCTTCCTTTCTCCTAGTGAAAGAAGCGAAGACCGCGTCGATTTTCTGCTCGCAGCCGAATTTCAAATCGTCTTCATCCTTAGGTGAAATGAAGGGAATCGATAATTTAGAGGAAGGGCAATTACAGCCTTTTTGGTTTTTGAGTCTATGCGCGTTTTTGGCTTCGACCAAAAGCTCACGGTTTTTCTCGTCTTTCCCGGTTATTTCGAAATCGAGGTTGCCGTCATCTATTAGGATGTGGTGTCCGACTTCAACGTCATCGAAAAGTTTCGGATAGGAGACAGAAAAGCGTTCGGCGTTGCCCAAAACGGGTTCCATCGAGATTCTCATCTTCTGCCCGTTTTTGATATCAAGGCCGTCGTTTTCCATGAATCCGGTGCGGATTTCCGGACCCTTAGTATCCAAGCAAACTGGAATGTAGATTCCTTCTTTTTCCATGTCACGGGCGATTTGGATCTTCGCGATATGGTCTTCGTGCTTGCCATGCGAAAAATTGATACGCATGACGTTCATCCCTGCTTTATAGAGTTTTTCGACCATTTCCTTATTATCGGAAGCAGGGCCGATCGTGCAGATGATCTTGGTCTTTTTGGAAATATCGAATTTCATGGTTTTATTTCAAGACGTCGATGAGACGGAGCATCGAGATATGTTTGTCACGTGGAAGCTGAAGGGCTTCGTATATATCGTAGTCAACGATCTTGTTGTTGATCATACCGACGCAGATACCGCCTTTTCCTTCGAGGAGGCAATCGACTGCATGGGCGCCCATCCTCGCGGCGAGGACACGGTCGAAGGCGCTAGGAGAACCACCCCGCTGGACGCGGCCGAGGACCTCGGCTTTCGCCTCGAACCCGGTTTCTTCGGTGATGCGCTTAGCAAAGGCATGGATATCTGGATAAATCTTTTCACTGACGATGACGACGGCACGTTTCTTCTTCGATTCATACAAATCGCGAAGACTTGCCATAACCTCTTCCTCAGGGATTGGGTGATCGGGGGTGATGATCATCTCGGCCCCTTCGGCGATGCCGGAGAAAAGGGCGAGGTCACCGCAATGGTTACCCATGACCTCGATGATCGCGCAACGCTGATGGGATTCGGTCGTATCGCGGATTTTATCGACGCAATCGACGATGGTATTCAAGCAGGTATCGAAACCGATTGTGTAATCGGTGGAAGCGATATCGTTATCGATGGTTCCTGGAAGACCGACACAGTTGATGCCCATTTCGGTGAGTTTCTTCGCGCCCATATAGGAACCGTCGCCACCGATGACGACGAGGGCGTCGATTCCGAGTTTACGGAGGTTATTGACCGCGATTTGACGGACGCTTTCCTCCTTGAATTCACGGAGTCTCGCGGTCTTCAAGACGGTGCCGCCTCTAGAGACGATGTCGGAAACGGAGTGGCGGTCGAGCTCGACTATATCGCCTTCCACCAACCCTTTGTAACCGTCATTGACGCCATAGACGCCAAGGCCATATTTAAGGCCGGCACGAACAACCGCACGGATCGCGCAGTTCATACCCGGCGCATCGCCGCCGGAAGTGAGAACACCAATTTTCTTGATCATATAAGGACCTCGAATTCTTATTGGACACATTATAAACCGAAATTCGCTTGATGTGCAGGCATAATGTGCGGGCACGCGACTTTTTCAAATTGGCCCCCTGTTGGTAATTGTGGAGAAATCCATTTTCCTCCCATTACCCCTATTTCCTTATTGTGGAAAAGTCCAAAAACATTCGATGATTACTAAATTTCTTGTTGTAAAGCAAGTAAAGCTAAACTAGAATAATTGCACTATGAAACGCGTACTTCCCACCGATTTTTATTCCTCCTCCAGAATCACCCTCTTCTCCTATATCGATATCAGGATGCTCGTGGACCTCTACCTTCCATTAATCGGAAGCAA
>ONFU01000085.1 GCA_900317165.1 uncultured Erysipelotrichaceae bacterium | reverse complement strand
GCAAAAGCTATTAAAACCCTTCTTAAGCCAAATCAAATCGCCTTTGTGACCCTCGGAAAAGAAGGCTCGTTATTCTTTGGAAACAATAAATGCATCCACGCGGATACCGAACCCCTTGTTCCCGTCGATACAACCGGGGCAGGAGACGCTTTCTATTCATTTATCCTTTATTCTTTGGATAGAGGCATTGATCTAGATAACGACATCCTCATTAAAGAGACATTGAAAAAAGCCAATTTCGTTGGGGGCTTTGCCACCCAGAAAAAAGGGGCGATTGGAGTCGTTCCTTCCGTTAAAGAAATCGACGGCCATTTCCAAAATAAACAATAAAACGACAAAACGGTATGATTTTTCCTACGCTTCTTATATCATTCTTGGCCTTGCCTTTAACAATAGCAGCGCCTTTGCTAAGCAAAGCCTCGATTGAGGAGATGATCCTTGCTGATTCAGGAGATGGCTTTAGACTAAGTTCCCATTCATTTGAGAGCGACCAAAGTTTTGTCTATACCTCTATTGCCCATTTTGAGGAAGGTCAAGCATGCGGGTTAGCATTTGGTTCAGTCCAAGATTCCCATTATTGGGTTTTCAACGTCGACCGTTATGACAATAGGACCAAACTTCTTTACTTCTATTATGATAACGAAGGTAAGCACGTAGACGTCATCCGCGAAGAATTCGTGATCGGAAATGACAAGACCCATGATGGCGAATTCGCTCTTATCAACCCTGCCTTAAGGACAAATGAACGATTCCATCTTAAGCTTGTCATAACCATCGAAAACGAGCACGCCTATGCCGAATTCTATCTAGACAACATCAAACGATTTGGAGTGGACGATATCATCGATCTCAATTCATTGAGCGGAGACTACCGTTATGAAGGCGGGAACCTTGGCTATAACGTCTTCAATGGTAGAGTTCGTTTTGATGGGGCGAGTATTGGGAATAGCGATTATTCCTATTACACCGAATCTTATCGCAACCAATACCATTATTCGCAATTCTCCCATTGGAATAACGATCCAAATGGGCTCGTTTATTATCAGGGCTGGTATCACCTTTATTATCAAACCAACCCATTTTCCAAGGATTGGGGCCCAATGTATTGGGGCCATGCCCGTAGCCGTGATTTATTACATTGGCAGGAGCTCCCAATCGCTTTGTTCCCTGATAACGGCACCATGGGAGTGGGTTTAGGGGATGGATGGGCTTGGAGCGGAATTGCAATGGTATACCATCCAGGAATGAGTCAAGATATCGATAATCAGAATTGGTTTCCAAACGGTAACGGCGAAGGATTATTGGGTTATTACACTCGCGATGGGGCCAAGCAAGACCAAGTCATCATCTCTAGCGATGACGGCGGGATGACTTGGACCAAGCATCGCCATATACCTCAGGATAGGGCAACCGGCGAAGGCGGCAAAATGGATTGCCGTGACCCTTCGTTATTTCCTATCAAAAAGGACGGAAACAAGGTAACTTTATGGGGTATGGTCCTCGCTGGAAGGGATCCCAAAAAAGTATGGTTCCTAAAAAGCGAGAATATGCTCGATTGGTATCATGCAGGCGAATTTACCTATAACCATGACTCCGAATGCGTAACCGCTTCAAGAATCAACGAAGACTATTATGTCCTTTCGGTTTCTAGCCGCACCTATGTTGTTGGTCAATGGACCTATAACGATAGCACGGGTATCATGGATTTCCGTTTAAAAGACGGTAGACTCCTTTCTACTCTTGACGAAAACGCCTTCTCGACGATGGATTATGGTGAGGATTCCTATGCCGGGCAAAGCTATTATATCGATGACCCTGCAAGCGAATATTATGGAAAGTCCATATTCCTAAATTGGTTTTCTGGCATTCCAGGCGACGCTGAACCAGGACTATATAATGCCGTACGCGATCCTTGGAACGGAGGTATGACCATTCCCGTTATCTTAGGATTAGACGGAGAAAATAACCTAACTCAAACCCCGATCACAAGAAATAACGATTCCTTGGAAAAGGTTAATCTTTCTTCAATTGATGATGAAGTATTTGATAACGCCTCCAATCCGTTGAAAAGCATCGATACCGCAACCTTTGAATTAGAATGCGTAATAGATAATCCAAACGAGGAGAACGTTGAATTCAGAGTTGGAATAGGCGAAAACGAATTCACTTCTTTTGGTTGGAACAAAACGGATGGCTATTATGTCGATAAAACGCATACAGGGGATGCCGGCATATCTTTCACCAAAAAATATCACCACCGCTTCAGCACAGCCAAAGTTGATGGAAGCCATTTATCCTTCTACGTTCTTAGTGATAGGGGCTCCTTGGAGTTATTCTGCGGTGATTTCCGTTACGCTTTCTTCAACCTGACATTGGCCTCTATTTTTGCACGGAGTGCTTCTCTTTCTTCAACCGGCAACATCGTGCTTAAATCCCTTGAGGTAAATGAAATATCCTCTATTTGGAAAACCGGTTACTTTGAGGGAAGCCTTTCCTTGAATAAGGAATCGCTGACTCTTAATCGAACGTTCTTCCCTTCTTATGAAGTCATCTCCTACACTACAAATAACGAGGACGTGTATTGGGAAATCGTTGAAGGGGAGAATGTCATTTCATTGGAAGAGACCATTCGCGGAGCGAGGATTTCGGCATTAGAAAATGGCGAAGCGATAGTCAAAGCTTCTATTGAAGAGGAGGAAAAATACCTGCCCATATCAGTCATTGGAGGGCCTTCCGACTGCTTTTTCGATCCTGATTTAGCCTTAGTCCATTCAGGGGAGTGGAATACAATCGAAGAAGGCTTAGTGGGTAAGCAAGACGGTTCGGATGGTTTTTTAATAAGCGATATCTACGGATCCGATTTCGATATATCCGCTTCCTTTGACCTAAACAAGGCAGAGGCCTCCGGCATATTGTTGAGGGCTAACGAAGACCTATCCTCCTATATCATGGTTAATTACGATAAAGAGGCAAAGATCGCTAAGGCTTGGTCAAATAGCAGGGAAATCGCTCGTTATGATTTGGATATCATCGATTTGAGCAATGTCGAATTGGAGGCCAAAATCCAAGGCAATAACCTTAAAGTCTTTGTTAACGGTTCTTTGGTAATAGATTCCGTGCTGAATGTAAATGAACCTTCCTCAGGGCGAGTTGGCCTAAACGTCTTCAAAGGGGAGGTCATCTTCCATAACGTTTCGCGTTTTTTGGGCCATTGCGATTTCGTAAATGAGGATTTAACAGTCCCAAGCGATTATGTCCAAGACATTGAAGCAATATATGATGCAAACGCTGGAAATACATTGCTAGACCCATCCTATTATCGAGCATCAAACGGATCCGTTATCTTCGACCAGAATTATCTATTGTCTTTGGAGGAAGGTTGTTCCTATTCCTTCCTTGTCAAAGGAGAGCATTTCTCTTTCTATGTTGAGATCCAAAATATACCAACTTGGGCGAAGAAAATACTGAATTCCTTTACTTGTTCAGGCGTAACCATAGATCATCCTAACGGGGCTATAACCGCCTTAAACCCAGCTTTAATTTGGAATGAGGCAAAACTTTTGTTTAACGATTTGGGCGAAGCGGAGAGGGCTTCGTTGAAGATAAAAGAGGCAAATGATCTCGGCGATTTGGAGGAGCAAGCCCTCGCACGATATGATTTTGTGGTCCGGAAATACGGAGAAAATAAATACGAAGATTTCTTGGGCAGATTCTCAACGGGCGGAGCAAACGCATCGGCCAAAATGATGATGGTCATGTCCAATGACAGCTCTTCTCTTATTGTTATCCTAAGCGTTATATCCATAGTTCTTCTTTGTGCGAGCACGCTGATTTTGGCAAAGAAACTTCAAACCAATAAATAATCTTGGACCACTTATACTTCTTGTCACTTAAAGGTGGAAATATTCTTATATGGAGAATTGAAAACTGGCCAGTATTACTAAACGTAGATCCTTTAATTTTGATATGCTGTTTTTAAATGTAACCTAGGTTACAATCAAAATTCCAAAAACGTTTACACATTTATATGTGTAATTTCCAAGGTCTAAGCATGAACCAGCGTTCTCCGTCCCTATCGGATATTTGATCGCGACTAAGAAAAAGAAGTCATCGGATGCGACGACTTCCATTTTTCCAATCCCCCTTTTTAACAGGACATTAAGTGATTTCCGTTGCTATTTGCTCGCGACGAAAAAAAAGAAGTCTATTATCTAGATAAGTATGATTCTTCTTATAGGAACAATTTAGAGGATGGTTTTTCCGCGGGTCACTTCTTCCGTTGTTAGATAGACCTTGCAGTTCTTGCAATAGAATCTACGGCCATCGTGTTTATCGG
>ONFU01000066.1 GCA_900317165.1 uncultured Erysipelotrichaceae bacterium | reverse complement strand
TCTACGCCGGCTACCTAAGCGTCAAGGCGCACCAACTGCCCAGATACGTCAGGTTCAGCCACAAATACGACTATTCCGAGAAAAAACCCGTCAACGTGGGGAGGATGCTCGGAAGGACATATTCCGACTACAGGAAGTACGTCGAATCCCATCCGGAAGCCAACCTATGGCAATACGACTCGGTCGAGGGCAAGAAGACCGACAAAAAGGCGATATTGACCATAACCTACCCGGAGTTCAGGTTCCAGTTCGGGTATCTTATATCCAAAGGAAACGCCCAATCCGTCCTAAGGAAGCTCAAAACGCTTCGGAAGCTGTTGGGCGCCGAATACGCCGTCGCGTTCGAATGCAACCTAAGCGACAACGGGCCCGAGTTCGCCAGCTTCCACGAGATCGAGGATTGGGGCGTCAAGGCATTCTTCACGAACCCCTACAAATCCACGGACAAGGCCTCGTGCGAGAGGAACCACGAATTCATAAGGTACGTCATACCCAAGGGCAAATCGCTCGATGAGCTCACGCAGGAGAAGGTCGAGCTCCTGTTCTCCCACATAAACTCCTACGTGAGGGGCTCTAACGAAAACCGAACCCCGTATGAGCTGATGCTCGCGAGGTTCGGCGAGGGTTTCATGGAGGCGATCGGCGTCAAGCGCATACCTGCCAAGGACGTGTTGCTGAAGCCGACATTGCTTAAGTAAACCCATCTAGGATTTGGGCGGCGGGGCCTAACCGATGGGGGTCGAAATTGCAAAGGTGGCCAGGGTCGTTGCAACAAAAGACGCCGAAAACGCGGAATTGGACTCAAAAAGGCCTAGCTTGTTGCATCCTTATTGCCATCTAACATTCGAACAGGCTTCAAGCCTGATCACTGGCAGGGCCAATCTTGGCCCTCTTCGACTGCCCAATTGCCCTCGACCCTCTTACTTACCCGTGAACGGGTCCTTGTACTCCTTCAGGCTTCGGCGATCCGATGCCTGGTCCTCAAGCTCCTGGTCGCGGATGTACTTCTGGACGGTCGCCTTGTTAAGGCCCACCGTGCTGACATAGTACCCCTCCGCCCAGAAGTGCCGCGACCCGTAGTTGTACTTCAGGTTCGCGTGCTCGTCGAAGATCATCAGGCTCGTCTTGCCTTTCAGGTACCCCATGAAGCTCGAGACGGAGAGCTTCGGGGGTATCCGTACAAGCATGTGTATGTGGTCGGGCATCGCGTGGGCCTCTATTATCTCGACCCCTTTGTACATGCAGCATCTGCGGATGTACTTCCCGATGTCCGCGCGGAGCTTCGCGAAGATCGCCTTCCGCCTGTATTTCGGCGTGAACACGATGTGGTACTTGCAGTCCCACTTCGTGTGCGAAAGGCTGGAGACTTCGTCGTTTTTCCGTGGCATAATGTTTACGTAGCTCTTTCATCGGGTCGTTGGCAATTGGACGTTGCAACGATAGCACGATGAAAGAGCTTTTTCATCATCGGCACGCCTTCCTTGCGTCCGCCCGCATAGCAGGCAGTTTTAAGTTGTCCCTAGCGGTCCACATAATTAAAAGCTTCCCCGTTTGACGAGGAAGCGATTATCGTAAGGCTTTCTTTGCGTTCCCTTTATGTTTTTAGAAGGCTTTGGGGATGACATTGATCGAAAGGTCGGTGATGAATTTGTTGCCATCGTCGTAAACGACGGGGTTTGGGTAATCCTGAGTCGGATTCATATGATCGTCGCGATATGAACGTCCGGTAGCCTCAAAACGGCTGGAAGTCGTGTGGACGTCCCCCGTAACTTCGTCGACGATACTGCTAGCTGAGACAGAAACGTAATGGTAAGTGTCATAAATGCCCGTTTCCTTATCGTAATATAACGTGCCCTCGATGATTCCTGGCGGGACATCCTGTTCCTCAATCCTCGCCCTTAGTTCTTCGTTAAGGAGTTCGAAATTGACTTCCGTATATTCTTCCCCATCGACGATAGTTATGTGGTTCTCCGCCATGAAGGCGGCGAGCTCATCGTCGGAATAGGTAACCAATTCACGGCAGACCTCGTAATAGAGATCATCGAGGAAACATGTGGTTTCCTGAACTCCGTAAAGGTTGGTGCTATTCAAGATCTTGCCAAGGGCCTGTGGGGAGATGGAATCGAAAAGGATGTCCTTGCTTATTATGGCATTGAATTTTTGATTGATCTTCTCTTCGGAGTTTGCCTCTTCATTAAAAGTTAGGGAGTTATAAATGCGATAATCGGTCTCGGTGAAGAAAGAGATGATCTGTTGGAAGAAATCGTAATGCTTTATTTCGTTATCCTTGTTTTCATCTGCGCCCATATCGTGGGTATAGGAGATGCAATCTCCCCCTTGGAGTACTTCATAGTCGCCGTTACCGATTGAGAGGAGATCGAATAGACCCGCCTGCCCTTTCGCTTCCGCTTCTTCATAGGCTTCTTTGGTAAGGTCATAAAAGAAACCCCAGGCTCCCGAATTACGCAAGGTATAGAAATAGGTGTATTGACCGAATTGATCTTCGATGTCCTTGGTATGGGAGAGGATATTTATGTCCTGAGCGAAGACAGCGGAGAAAAACCGATTGTAGAAAGGGGAAAGATCTTGTTTGGAAAGGAGGTCTTTCAGCCATGCGACCTGTTCCTTTGAAGGGACGAATTCGCTGGAAGAGGGCTCTATTTCAGAGGTTTGGTCTTCGCTAGACGAAGATATATCGGTCGAATATGGTTGGCATTGCCCTCCTCCACAGGCAGATAGGAGAAGGAAAAGCAGGAAAATGGAGAATTGTTTTTTCATCGGTTACCCTTTTTACAAAACGATGTTGACATCGCGTTTATGACGGTCGGAATTGAAATAGGTCTTTTCCTTCTTATGGTCTTTCTCAACCCTTTCGCGTCCCGAATTATCCAAGGTGAAATATTCGTAATAGGCCCAATATTCGCAGCGGTGATAGGGCTTCTTGGAATAGGATTTCATCGAGATGTTGTATTTGCGATTGGCCGGCATGAAGGCTTCCATCTTCTCCTCAGTGACATAGGAATAATATCCGGAAGCATAGCCATTGTCGCATTGATGGATGACGCTCTTACCGAAAGTGAAACCTTCGATATTGATGACACGGGTGCCTTTTTTGCTATTGAGCCTAAGGCCGATGTCGTTATAGCCGAAGAACTTCATCCTGCCATAATCGGCGTTGTTTAAGAAGGGGACGATCTTGATCTTATCAGACCCCGATTTGTTCTTGTTATATTCATCGATATAGTAGCTATCCTGAGAGGCGACGTGAGTCAAGTTAACGTCTGGGTTATGGTTTTGGAAGATGTCGGAAATCGACAAGGCGATTGAGATAAGTTCATTTGGCCTTTCCCAATAGGTATCGATAAGCGGACTTAGCAATTTGCCGATGAGGTCATAAAGGACATCGCCGACATCCTTTCCCCAGGTTTCGGAGATTTTGGCTTTAGCGGACTTCTTGTTGCCAATAGCGGCGTCTAAGATGCTCGAGGCGATTGAGCCGGCTAAGGATTTGAAGATCGAATCCTCCATTCCCGCTTCATTGAAGAGAAGAAGCATCATGCTTTCGAGGGAATTCTGGATATTTCTCACGTAAGTATTCCTATCGCCGAGGTTTTTTACGACTTCTTCAATTAAGAGGGAGATGGCGATATTTGCATCGTAATTGGCCTTGGTCTTATCGACGAATTGGTTGATGAGACTCTGGTCAGCGACGAAGACGTTGGTCAGGATTTCGACGATCCTCGGGATGGAGAAATTCTCGATGCCGAAGCCGACCATCTTGAATTCATCGGCTCGGAAGGTCACGTTCTTGTTGAGGTTGAAGACATCGAACATCGCACGGGCGGTGCGGCGGTTTTCTTCGTAATTGGCGGGATCGTAGAATTTGTTGGTCACGTATTTATCGACCCCGAAACGGGTGAAGCCATATTGTTTCATGGCGACCTTTGGAACGGCGTCGAGAGGATTGACGACGTTGAAGATGTTGTTATAAAGGGCGTCTTTCGGTTTCTTGATGGTTTTGGAATTGACGTTAGCGCCTTGTGGGGATTCGAAGGTATAGGCAAAGAGGTCATCCCTGGCTAAGGAAGCCTTATCGCCTAGGACCTTCTCGCCTTTTTCGATTCTATTATCAAGAAGAGCGGCCGCGATATTGGTGGTGGCGCCTCCGCGGGAGAAGCCACTCATCCATAATTTTACCTTACCCGTGACGTTATTATCGCTTACGTAATCCTGGACGAAGCTAATCATTTTGTTGGCGGCGTTATACCAGCCTTCATGCATCATGTCGGATTTGGAACCATCGCCAAGGCGCATGTTGTTGGCCCATTCCCTCTTATATCCGCCTGACCTAGGGGCAACGCCGATGAGTGTGTAACCGGGGAATTCCTTCTTAGCCGCGCATAATCCGAGGGTATCGAAGTTAGCGCTCACCTTGTAATCATCGTTGGTGACGAAGGAATTAAAGCCGATGGCCTCAAAGAAGCCATTGGCCTTTCTGGATTGATTCAAATACCAGGCCTCGTCAAACGGGGGGAAATCGGTAAAAGTCGAGACCGCTAGACATAATGAGGTGGTGGCAAGGTGGGGGTCATATTCGGTGGAAGGGTGCTCAAAATACCCTTGGGAGAAATAGACGTCGGCATAATAATCCTTGACCGTTCCATCTCCTATCGGGGAATAATGGAAGGTGCTCTTGGTTACTTCGTAAGTATCTCCGGCCTTCAATTGGACAGTTCCGATTGAGGAGACCGTGATCGCGGAAAGCATAATGGCAACAAATCCGAGGAATTTCATGTCAAAAACCACCTTTCTTTTTATTTTCGCCTATACTTTAGCATGTCGATTGCCACAATAGTGTCACAAATATAATTTGAATTATTCAAAAAGATGAATAGGGCTCGTTTTATTAGGGCTTTAATCGTCAACGAAACTCCCCGAATGACAGGTCAATCCCAATCAGGGCCTATAAAAAAGAAAAAATGATTGCATGAGGGTTTTCCACATGGTAGACTACTGCACGCGTAAAAAGCGAAAGAGGTGAGAATTATGTCAAGATATTGCCCCGTTACCGGAAAAGGACCAATGAGCGGAAACAACCGTAGCCACTCCTTACGTGCTACCCGCCGTCGTTGGAATGTCAACCTTCAGAAATACAAAGTTGAGATCGATGGGAAAATGGTCACCGTCCGTATGAGCGCCCGTGCCTATCGCACGCTCAACAAGACCATCAAAGCCAAAGAAGCTGAATAAGGTCACTTTTTGAAAATGAAAAATTAGACCCGTTTGGGTCTTTTTTTCTACTTTCTTTTGCGCGCATGCGCGAACTATCTAATCAAGATATAAAGCACGGCAAAGGCGACGCCGATGATGACGAATAAAAGGAATTCAAGGCCTAATGAAAGCCATTCGGAGAAAGCAAGGACGAAAGGACGCGGCCTTTCCAAATGGGCGCCGGATTCCTCCTCGACGACCTTCATCTTTGGCCAAGTGGAAAGGCGGGGGTTAATCGCAAGAAGAAGATAACATAGGCAAAGCAACCAAAGGATGATTGAGAAAACATAGGCAAACACGGGGTAATCAACCCTTAACTGGAAGAACAATAGCCCCGCGAAGAAAGAGACGAGGGAACCGTTGAGGAAAGAAAGGATCGCAAGAAGGAAATGCGGTTTCTCGTTAGAGGCCGGAACGAAAAGGATGAAGGTGAACAAAATAGCCTTAAGGGCCTCCGCACCTAGAAGGAAATAGGCCATGCTTGTTAGGCCCACTAAGGAATCCACCCCTAGAATCGTGACGGGCAATAAGCAAAAAGCGAGCTCGAAGAAAATGAAGCAAATTCGCGAAAAAGAAGATAATGGGTTGCTTGTTTTATATAATTCAAACGGGAAATCCGCGAGGAAATCATATCTTCTGTTTCCGCTTCTTTCCCTTTTGTGATTCATCAAACCCATGAACATGAAAAGGGCGAAGAAGGCTAAGCCGATTGAGATAGTAAGAATCAGCATGGGGATGTTCATAAGGCCATCATTCCTCTTACCCTTTCCTTATAATCCTCATGTCCGAAAAAATAGGTGCCGGATACCAGGATATCCGCGCCTTCTTTCGCGCATAAGGCGCCGGTTTCAAGATTGATGCCCCCATCGACTTCGATGAGGTAATCAAGGTGGAGTTCTTCTTTTTTCTTATTGAAGAAAGCGATTTTATCCAAGGCATCCATCATGAAGGATTGCCCGCCTTCGCCAGGTTCGACGGACATCACGAGGACCAAGCCAACATATGGTAGGAAGGGCTCAATCGCCGAGGCTTCCGTTTTGGGCTTGATGGATAAACCGGGGGTAACGCCTTTGGAAGCGATGTATTTAAGTGTTTTGATTAGATCTTCATCGTTATCGAAGGCTTCGTAATGGACCGTGATGACGTTGGAACCCGCTTTAGCAAAGCTATCGATTTTCTTATAGGGGTCAACAACCATCAAATGGGTGTCGAGGACGGCATCGATTCCCTTTAAGGAAGAGACGACCTTGCTATCCCAAGTGGTGTTCTTCACGAATTTGCCATCCATGATATCGATATGGATGAATTTCACGCCTAAATCAACCATCTTGGAGGCTTCCTCGAATAGATGGTTCTTATCCGCGGCTAAAATCGAAGGGGCGACAATCATTTGAAACCAAAGA
>ONFU01000065.1 GCA_900317165.1 uncultured Erysipelotrichaceae bacterium | reverse complement strand
CCTTTTACAAGGGGTTACAGGAAGTGGGAAGACCGAGGTCTATCTCCATCTAAGCGAAGAATACCTTAAGAAAGGGAAGAACATTTTGATGCTCGTCCCCGAGATCTCCCTCACCCCAATCATGGTCGAATATTTCTCTCGGCGTTTCGAAGGGAAGATCGCGATTCTCCATAGTGAGCTTACTCCGGCGGAAAAATACGATGAATACAGAAGAATCGCTAGAGGAGAAGCGAGCATCGTCGTCGGGGCTAGAAGCGCGGTTTTCGCCCCGCTTTCCAACATTGGACTCATAATCATCGATGAGGAACACGTCTCCTCCTATAAGCAAGATACCGTCCCCTTCTATCACGCTAGGGAAGTCGCGATCATGAGGGCCAAACACTTCGGGGCCAAGGTCGTTTTGGGCTCAGCTACGCCAAGTTTAGAAACCAAGGCTAGGGCAGGAAAAGGCGTGTATGGCTACGCCAAGTTTAGAAACCAAGGCTAGGGCAGGAAAAGGCGTGTATGGGTACGCTGCTTTGCTTAATAGAGTAAATTCCTCACCCCTTCCCAAAACGGAGATCATCGATTTAAGCGAACCTAAATCCATGTCCTATTCTCCCCATTATTCAATTAGGGATGATGGCGAGCCTATCACTAGACCCAATACCCTTTTCTCCAAGGTCCTTTTCGATAAGATCGGCGAGAAGCTTGCCAAAAAAGAGCAAATCATCCTTCTTATCAATAGAAGGGGGTATTCCTCTTATCTAACCTGCGGACATTGCGGTCATATATTCGTTTGCCCTTCTTGCCACGGCAACCTCACCTATCATAAAGAGGACGAGATGCTCAAATGCCATCGCTGCGGCTATGTGGAACTCTACCCGGAGACTTGCCCTGAATGCGGACAAGATAAGATCAAGCGCGTTGGTTTTGGGACGGAAAGGATCGTGAAGGTCCTAAATGAGCAATTCAAGGAAGCCCGCGTCGCTAGGCTTGATTCCGACGTCACCAAGGTCAGGAACAACCTCACCAAAACCCTCTCGGCCTTCAGGGAAGGGAAATACGATATTCTTGTCGGCACCCAGATGATCGCCAAAGGCCACGATTTCCCTAATGTCACCCTCGTTGGTGTCGTCCTCGCGGATATCGGCTTGTCCTTACCTTCCTATAGGGCGGCTGAAACCACCTTCGAACTGATCACCCAAGCGGTCGGTAGAAGCGGACGCGCCGATAAGGAAGGCATCGCCTATATCCAAACCTATAACCCCACCCATTACGCGATTACCCTAGGGGCCAAGCAGGATTATGAATCCTTCTACCTCAAGGAAATGCAGAATAGGCATATCGCCAAAGCCCCGCCCTACCTATTCCAAATCGCGATGTATTTCTCCGGGAAAGACGAGGAGAGGACGATCCTTGCCTCCATGGAATTCAAGCAGGAGATATTGAAGAAGGGCTTCAAGGATTTAATTATCCTTGGGCCTATCGCCCCATTTTATGAATACGTCGGCGAAAAACACCGCCGTTTCCTCCTCCTTAAATGCAAGAAGCCCACGGAAATCAAAGAGCACATCGCCTCTTTGGCCCTTCTTTTATCTGGCAAAGGTGGGATAGACATCACTTTCGACGTCGATCCCCTTGATTGCTGACCCATATATTTTTTCATCTTTCTATAGAAAAAACCTTAAACACCCCGTTTCAATCGACTCTTTTAGCATATCCGCCTATACGCGTCCAAGGGTGTGCAAGGGAAAGCGCGCACGTGCTATAATATGCAATCGCGAGGTGAAGAGATGATTACCATTCAAATATTAGGGCTCGACCAATTCGTGGTCGGCCATTATTCCAAAGACCATACCGAGAATATCGCGAACCTCCTCGAAGTAGACGAGGAGGAAGTCAATTTCTACGCGCCCAATTCGATGGTCTTCCATAAGGGGGTCGAGCAGACTAGCTGGAACACCATCGTCAACGTCCTTTGTCCACATCGGTTCGAAGCCTTCGAGAAGGCCCTATCGGATTATTTGCTTAGGACATTATGCGAATTCTCGATCCATCTAACGATCGTCTTCACCTATTACCACGATCATTCCGAATACGTTTACCTCAATGATAAATACCCCCGTTACCTCAAGGGTGAGAACATCAAGGAAGCTGAGGTTTCCTTCGAGTTCGGAATGCCCGATATGGGAGACGATGACGATGATGAGGAAGGCGATGAGCACGACCATTGCGAACATCATCATCACGAGAAGGAAGAAGAGGAAGTATTCCTCGGAAACGCCTTCGAGGGCTTTGAGGAAGACCTCGAGAAAAAACACCGCGACAACTGATCCGATACGTAAAGGAGATACACCAACATGAAAGAATTAGATTTAGCCCTTGAGATCCTTAATGACGATCTCGACAAAGGCAAACACTTCAACGACGCCCTAAGCGACGTCTTCAAGAAAAGACCGGAAGAGCGTCCATATAGGGCCGATGTCAGCGGGCTCCTTGGCTGCGAACTCCGCCACCATGAGCTTTTCACTTACCTTCTTAATTCCAATGAATTCGAAGAATTCACGGTCGAGGATAAGCGCGTCGCTAGCCTAGGCCTAGCTAACGATTATTTCTTCCGCCACTTCGAAAGATCGAAGATGGATGAAGCCATCAAGGAAAAACTCGGCGAGGAGAAATTCGCCAAATTGCTCCCTCTCCTTGATAAATCCGGCAATCCCGAATCCTATATCCCTGAATCCGTCGAGAGGAGCTCCAACCTCTTCCTCACCCTCCGTTACAATATCCCAGAATGGCTATTGAAGATCCTTCTCCATGAAGGACACGCGGCCACCTACAAGACGATCCGCGAATTGCAGAAGAGGTATGTTAACTTTGTTAGGGTCACAAACGCCCTCAATCCCGAAACCTTGGGCGAAGACTTCAAAGGCACCGAGATCAAAGGTATCTACGCCTATGAAGGCAAGACCCCCTTACGCAAACTCGATGACCTCAAAGACAAAGTCTTCGAGGAACGTCCTTACGTCAAGATGGTCTATGACATGATGGGCGTTCCATCCGCGCAGAACATCCTCCTTTACGCAGGACAAGATGGCGATGAATGGGAACTCGAGATGCTTGAAAGCGCCTCTGAGCATTCTAACGTCAATATCGCTTCCCAAAATATCGAGAAGAAGGGCAAGGTCCTCAAAGCCATCAAGGACAAAGGACTCAAGAACGTCAATTTCTTCGAGGCCAAGAACCCAGATGAGATGGTCGCTGCGATCTCCGCTAACTGCGATGTCGCGATCATCGCCCCGCGCTGCTCGCAATTCGACCGCATCGCCTCCGCCCCCGATTACCTCCTCCATTTCAACGCCGATTCGATGAAGGAAGTCTACGATATGCAGATCAAGGCCCTTGCAGGATGCGCCAAGCACGTCGAGCAAGGTGGCAGGATGATCTATTGCTTGCCAACCATCTCCCGTAAGGAAGGAAGGAGGACCGTCGAGGCCTTCTTGCGCGAACATCCTGAATTCACCCTCGACGAACAGAAGCAATTCTTCCCATTCGAATCGATGAAGGTCGCCTTCTATTACGCAGTCCTCTATAAAGGGGAGAAGGCCAAAGCCGAAGGCGGAGCCCAGTTTATAGAGGCCATCAATTCTCAAACCGCCTCCGTCGCCTCCGCGGAAAGCAAATAAGCCAAAGGAGCAACAATGGCTAAAAAGAACCTCTTCGGTTATACCTTTGAGGCGATGCGCGATGAATTCGTCGCCATGGGCGAAACGAGTTACCGCGCAAAGCAGCTCTACACTTGGATTTACAAGAAGCGTGTCTTCGATTTCGATCAGATGACCGATATATCCAAGTCCTTTAGGGCTGCTTTGAAGGAAGGCTATTGTTTAACTTTACCTAAGGTCATCGTCAAACAGATCTCTGGGGATGGGACCACCAAAATCCTTCTTGAAATGGAAGATGGGGCCAAGGTCGAAAGCGTTCTTATGCGTTATTCCTTTGGCAATGCCATCTGCGTCTCCAGCGAAGTCGGTTGCCCGATGGGCTGCGATTTCTGCGCTTCCGGCATCCTCAAACGCGACCGTAAACTCGAAGCCCATGAAATGGTCGGCGAGCTTATGGCCATGAATCTTCTTATCGCTGAAGAAGGGGTTTCGGTCACCCATATCGATGTCATGGGAACGGGCGAGCCCTTCGATAATTACGAGAACGTCATGACCTTCGTGAGGATCGCCAATAACGATAACGGCCTAGGTATTGGGGCTAGAAAAATCACCGTCTCGACCTGTGGCCTCCCAGAAGGCATCAAGCGTTATGGAAGAGAGGGGATCCAGATTAACCTCGCTCTTTCACTTCATGCGCCTAACGATGAAATCCGTAATAAGATCATGCCTATCTCAAAGGCTTATCCGATGGATCAGCTCATCGAGGCCCTACGCGATTATCAGCAAAACGCGAATAGGCGTATCACCTTGGAATACATCCTCCTTTCGGGAGTAAACGATTCCATCGCGGATGCAAACGCCCTCGCGGATATCATCCACGATAACGACCTCTCCGTTTTGGTTAACCTTATCCCCTATAACGAGGTGAAGGAAAAACCCTATAAACGTTCAAAGAGGGAAGACGTGTCTGCGTTTTTCGACCAATTGAAGAAACGGGCGATCGAGGTCACCGTCAGGAAGGAATTCGGTCACGATATCGATGCCGCTTGCGGACAGCTTCGTGCCAAAACGATCCTTGGAGGCAAAGCCGATGAGTAAATTGGAACTCAAAGGCGTCTATGCCTATAAGACGGACGTCGGCAAAATCCGTATCTCCAACGAAGACCAGGCCTCCGCTTCCTTTAGCCCATATAAGGAAGCCCTTTTGGTCGTCTGCGATGGTATGGGCGGGGCCAATAAGGGCGATTACGCCTCCAAAACCGCGATCGATTCCCTGATGGATGATTTCCGTTCCAAGAGGAAAATGCTGCCGTTTCTTGCCAAAAGATGGCTATCCCGCGCCTTAAGGAAAGCCAATTCCATCATCTATTCGGAATCGGAAAGCAATCCTTCATATGCCGGGATGGGCACCACCACGGTTGCCGTCATGCTTCTTGGCGATAAGATGGTCGTCGCTAACGTCGGCGATTCAAGGGCCTATGCCTATGATGGCTTCAATCTTAGACGCCTTACCGAAGACCAAACCGTCGGCGATTACCTCGTCAGGGTCAACAAGATGAGTGAGAAAGAAGTGGCCTCCTCCCCAGAAAGACACGTTTTGACTAACGCCTTAGGCGTTTATCCAAGTTGCGCGAGCGATATCAGGATTTACCCATATTTTGGGGAAACGATTTTGCTTTGTAGCGATGGTTTATATAACAATCTCTCCGAAGCCTCGATTAGGGCGACTTTATCTACGGACGAAAGACCTGATGAAAAGGTCGCTTCCTTGATCGCCGAAGCCAATTCCAATGGTGGCTCCGACAACATTGGCATCGTTTTATGGGAGGCCAGCAAGCGTGATTAAGATCGGTGACAAAATAGATGAGCGTTACCGTATCGTAAGTCGCATCGCTACGGGAGGTATGGCCGACGTCTACGAAGCCAACGATTTAGTCGGGCGTCGCATCGTCACCATCAAGGTGATGAAGGAAGAGCTTTTGAACGACCCGATCAACCTCTCCCGTTTTAACGCGGAAACAGAAGCGGCCGCTAGCCTTAACCATCCAAATATCGTCAAGGTCTATGGAAGAGGCGTCATCGAAGGCCGTCCCTATATGACCAACGAATATATCAAGGGCCAAACCCTTCGCGATAAACTCAATTTCGCAATTCAATTGCCTTTGATGGATACCTGCGAAGTCATGTTACAACTTACTTCCGGCATCGATTATATCCATCGCCATGGCTTGATCCACCGCGACATCAAACCCGATAACCTTTTCTATATGTCTGACGGCACGGTCAAGATCAGCGATTTCGGCATTGCCGCCCCAATAGGAACCGCTAATGAAGGCGATGCGATCCAAGGCACGATCTATTATTGCGCCCCTGAGGTTTTAACAGGCGCCCCAACCTCAATTGCTAACGATATCTATAGCATGGGTGTCGTCTTTTACGAATGTTTGACGGGTTTCCTCCCATTTGATGGCAACTCGCTTGAGGAAGTAGCCTTGAAACAACTCAAGAAGCGCTTCCCCGAACCCTCCAAACTCGTTCCCTCAATCCCTAAGTCCATCGATAAAATCATCATCACCGCCTGCCGTAAACGCCCAGAGGAGCGTTATCCTTCCGCGATCAAGATGCATGATGCGATCGTCGAGGCCATGAGCGATAGGGAAAACTTCAAGGAAAGGAAGGGGATCCTCTCAAGGATCTTTGGTTTCAAATGATTGTCGCCCCTTCGATTTTAGCCGCGGATAAGAACCATCTATTCGAGGAAGCCTCCAAGATGGTTGATTTAGGCGTGAAATT
>ONFU01000017.1 GCA_900317165.1 uncultured Erysipelotrichaceae bacterium | reverse complement strand
ATATTGAAGTTTCAAGGTTCCGTCGATGGTATAGGAAATGTTGGTTAGGCCGCCAATCCTGCCGTTAAGTTGGAAATAACCGTTGTTAGATAAGGTTCCCCAGGAGGAGGGAGAACTATGGGTGTAACCTGAGTAGGTGAGTTCCCGGCTATTGTTTGGGTCGGATAGATAGACGGTGCCGTTGCCAGATCCGTCAGTCAAAAGGTTGGTTGTTCCGTTTAGCGAGATTCGATGATCGCCAACGTCACCGTTAGTAAATTGGATACCCCCCCCCCAATCGAATTTGGGACATTCCAACAGTAAGAGCGGTGCAAGCTCCTATTACTCCAAGGGCCGCTAGGCCATAAACAATTTTCTTCGTCATCTTCTTTTCCTCCTAATGAAACTAAAAACGATTTCAAAGTTTACTTAAGTAAATTATAAATTAAAACTGTCAATCTTGCTCAATTGTAATCGAGTTTGCTCAACTTTTTGATTAAATATGGAAAAGTGTCGATTAATTAGAATGAATCAGGATACGTTTCTTTGTTGAAAGATTCGATGGTCATATTCAAATCTTCCTCATATCCTTTGATGTCGTTGATCGTGTGCAGGAAGCGTCCTTCGCCGCCGAAATAACGCGCGGAGACGTGTTCTAAATCTATGCCTTCGTTACAGGGAGTTTCCAACGCGGTGTAGACAAGCTCTTCGATTCCACTGGTGTTTATAAAATAAATGCCGATGCCATGGGCTTTATGGTTGATGACGTTATCCGAAATCTTGTAGGATGGGTAGCCCATCGCGGCTTCCCCTTCATATCCTTCATCTACCCTAGACCAATATGTTGGGCTAGGTAAATCATATGGGGTTTCCGATTGGTAGAAGATGACTTCCCCATATTCTCCGTTCCAGATTAACTGGTATTTGTAGAAATGCTCAATCATGAGCGCGTGGCAAACGACGTGTTGACCATTTATGACACATCCGTATTTGCCATAATTCTTCTTATAACCGATGTTCCGCCAAATCCAGAAATTGTCCCCGATGACGTTATCTTGGTTGATGATCAAGCAAGTATCGACGTTCACGTCTTTGCTCGTATGTCCGCCTACCCTAAAGAACAAATCCGACAAGGTAGATCTAGAGGAGTCATCCGCTTCTTCCAAGACCAGATAATTCTCAGTTTTGCCTTCGCTTTGGAAAAGCAACGAGGACATGTGGTTATCAATTGACTTAACCGACATTATCTTCTTTTGGGTCCCATTCGCTGATAAGGTCGCATATCCTAGCCCCATGATAAAGGAACCATCTTGAACCACTTCCAACGTTTCGTCGAGGCTATAGGTTCCGGGGGTAAAGAGGATATATTTGTTTTGTTTAAGTTTCTCGTTGATCTTCTTCGCGTTATCGTTTGGATTCATTACGGCGAATTCGCTTAAAGGGACGAAATCATGGTCATCAAGAGAAAAGTCATGACCCTTGTTCTTGTTTAAGGTTGTTGGGACATAATAACCGAACCCTTTTGTTTCATCGAAAACGAGGAAGGGTTTTTCGATTACGTCGAGGGAAGTTTCCATCAAGGTCGTCCTCGATTCGATCCAAGTCCCTTTGGGCGTTTCTCCTACCGTTCCTTCGAAGACCATGTTCATGTTGGAATGGTTGAAAGAGGCGAAGGTATCATTCCTCATCAGGAATTGCTGCTGGGTGCCTGGGTTAATCGTTCCATCTATCAAAGAATTCGCGATGAAGCCACCGGATGAGAGGCCGTTCCCGCCCTTAAGGTCAAATAAGGCGAGGTCACCCCTAAAATGGGTTCTCCTTAAGGAAGTCGCTTGGGATATCGCCCAGGTCGAATTACGGTAGAAGGATAGATTCTCCGCGCTTCTCCAGAAATTGATAAGGGCGTTCCCGGTCCTAGGGTGATTTATCGTCTGCATTGAGGAAAATATGCAATCATCCGGAGAAGCCCCTAAACCCCTGAAGGAAGTGTAATAGCCGTTTTTCAATGTGATATCGGTATAAAATCCCGGCATGAAAAGGACTTCAACGCGGTCCTCACTCCATTCATCCGAGCATAAGGTCGCGTATTTATCATCGATGTATTTTTGGATTTCATCATGGTCATCGTCAGGGAAGAAGACCTTGACGTTGCTATTCCCAAATACCCCTTCGACATATGGTTTGACCAAGATGGTATAGCTTCTTTTCTCGCTTCCGTTAACAAGAGGGACGATTTTGAAGGAGGCACGGATATCCTCATTAGAGAAAAAGGGCGAGGAAAGCTTCTCCAAGAGTTTGTATTCGTTTTCGTTATGGCCTTTTTTGTAAAGGTTAAATTCCTTGTAGTCCTCACCTTCAAAACGGAATTCCGCCTTTCCTTCCTTAAAGGAATAGGTTATTTCCCCGTTATAGTTTTCGGTATTCTCCTCTTCTTGTCCGCAACTAAAAAGAAGGGACAAAGAAAGAAGAGAGGGGAGAAAGAATATAACCTTTTTGGGTTTGATCATACGTTATCAGTATGTGCAGAATTGACCAACATGGTCAAGGTAATATGAATTGAAGAGGTCATCGGTCACCAAATTGACGGGATTATCGTCGTTAGCAAAGCTAATCTTGACTTCTCTTCCCCTGGTATACCAATCCACTTCTTCCTTCTTGATGATCTTGTTCATCTCGAAGTCGACTTCCTTATCGGGGGTTTGGTGTTTCGCGGTGATGCCACCTCCGAACCACCAAAGCTCATTGACCGAGAAATTGCAGCCATAGAAC
Source organism: uncultured Erysipelotrichaceae bacterium (assembly GCA_900317165.1). Classification (GTDB taxonomy): domain Bacteria; phylum Bacillota_I; class Bacilli_A; order RFN20; family CAG-826; genus Alloenteromonas. The sequence continues at coordinate 21,289 of ONFU01000017.1, read as the reverse complement.
CTCTCGGTTCCGCTTTCAGGAGAAGATAATGAGACCGTGTATTCGTTTTGGTTAAGTTTGGAGAAGGTATAGGTCCCAAAGACATCGACGTTGATGGACATCATTTCGGGGCAATTCCAGGGATTTCCGAAGATGATATCATAGACATAATGGAAGGTGTAATCCTTCTGCAAGGTGAGGGTTTGGCTATAATAATACCTAAATTCCTGACCCGCCTCATGGCTTTCATAGCAACCGAATCCCGTCATGGTGTTTAGGGGATAGGTCGAGGTATAAAGGTAGAGGTCATCGGTCGAAACGTCGTTACGGTGGAGGACCTTTAGTTCCACCTCATTGGCGAATTTCCCCTTTAAGCCATTGGCAACTACCGAGGATTGCTCGGGGGTAGAGGAGCCTCCGCAGGAAGATAGGAGGATCGTCGCAAGCAATAATATCTTTTTCATCGTTGTTTCCTCCTTTAGAAATTAAGCACAGGCATATGCCATTCGGTGGATAATGAGTAGAAGGCGACACCTTGGACGGTCGCGGTGAACCCTTCTGGATCTTCGATAGCCCCATATTCGTCAACGAGGCGGCCGTTGTTATAATCCGCGCTTTGGAAATTGGAGGCCCAGGAATTGTTCTCCTTGAAATAATGGAAGGCATACACGAATTTTTCGCCATCCGCTCTCTCATATAAGTATTCGCCGGTGACGGTGATTTCATGGAGTCCCCAAACATAATTTGAGGAGCTATAGAGGACGAATAAGGTAAGCTTATCCCCGTTTCCGTTACGGTTATGGAGATGGAGGATTCTCGCCGCATCGAAGGAAGCTTCTTCATAATAGGAGAATTTCGCGTAAGCCGCTCCTACTGCGACCTTGCAATCGTATTTGCCGGAGGTTGTTGAGGCGGTGACGGTGACTTCATATAAATCAGGCGTGAGGACAAAGGTCGTCTGCTCCGCCCCTGGGAAATCCTCGGCTTTCTCTAGCCTCGAAGATTGGCCATCGAGTTCGACCCAGACGACGAGTTTGGAATGGTCGAAGCTACCGTCAGGATTCTTCGTGATGGTGTTGTTGCGGAATTCGAAATTCATGACCTTGAGGACCTTCACCTCGATATAGGCGGCGTAATCGATTCCTCCGATATTCTTACGGAAAAGGACCGGTTTATCGCCCGAGGTCTCGAAGTTATATTCGACCTCGGTCTCGGTTATATCGTATGTATCCTCGCCGACTTTGAATGATAAGCCAGTCGTATTGAGGGCTTCCCCAACGAAATATTCGAGTTGGGCCTCTGGGCTTATTACGATTTCGGCGTTGATCTCGCTTGAATCGACGATGACTTCTGGGGTAGGTTCGACTTCTTCCATACCAAGGATTGGATAATGCCATTCGGATTTGCTTGCGAAGAAGGTCGTCTCACCGATGGTGACCTTGACCCCTTCGGTCGCGTTATCGTAGGTATCGTAGATCTCGCTGTTAAGGGTATTGGAACGGAAATGACTATCCCAGCTGAAGGCAGGCTTAACATAGGAGAAATCGAATAGGCGTTTCTTGCCTAGGATGTTTTCGTAAAGGTATTTGCCAGTTACATTAACTTCCTCATCATAAGTGATGTCGTTGAAGTTATTGGAACTAGTCTCGCAGAAAAGGGTGAGCTTTTCCCCGTTATTGGAATCGTTATGGAAAGAGAGGACCCTATCCGCGTTGAAGGTCGATTCATCGTAATAAGCAAAGGAGGCGGTCGCATTACCGGCGATGACATTGCCTTGATAGACCCCTTCCACCGCGGTTTGGACGACGTTGATGGAATATTGGCCTTCGGTCATCTCGATGATCTTCTCCCTATCGCCTAAGCCTTCTGGCCTAACGAAGGCGTTGGTTGGCTCGTTAAGTTCGGCCCAGACGGTTAGTTTGGAGGTATCCCAAGTGCCATCTTCTTTCCTAGCGATGCTGCAATCACGGACATCAAGATGCCTCACGTGATAGACATGGACCGGCATCAAGGCCTTGTAGATGCGGTTACCGCTTTCCTTGGCGAATTCGACTACACGGGTGCCCGTAATGTCGAAATTGTAGGTGATTTTGAGTTCCTCCATCGAAGCGGTTTTGTCTTCGTACATGAAGGTGATACCGGTGGTATCGAGTTTCTCGGTTTCAAGATATTCGAGACGGACGTTCTCATCTAAGACGAGTTTAGCCTCGATAACTTCCGCCTCGGTATAGTTCTTCGCGCCCATCGAGGCCCAGACGGTCAAGGGGGCAAAGGCGGCTACGCCGACGGCACCGATCGCGATATAAGCGATTAACAAAGGTTTCTTCATTTTATTTAGCCTCCTTTATCTTGACGATCTTAAAGAAGCTTCCGATTACGAAGAGGGCTCCTGATACGGCGAAGAGGACGCAGCCCGTTATGCAACGGGGAACGACCACCGCGTAAGTTTCCATATCACCCATGTTGACGGTGAAATAGATGCCGATTGGGGTAAGGAAAGGAATGAGGAGCTTCGCAAAGCTAAAGAGGACGAGGAAGCAATACGCCAAGTCGATTAGGCTAAACCAAACCGGTTTGTCCTTATCGAGGAAGGACATCACCACTTCCGCGATGATGATATACATCGCGAAAAGCGGGAAGATGATGACGAACCTATCGGGGGCCTCGTTATAGGCCTTGAAGGTCGATAAGGCGATGATATAGGCGACGATTAAGACAATGAGTGAGACGGCGTAGAAATATAGGCCAATCCACGGAAGTTTTTTATTCTTCATCTTCGTTTCCCTCCTTTCCTTCGAATGAGACCGTATCGAAAGTAGGTTCAGAAGGACCTGCTACATCCATCTTCTCCTTCTTCTTATAGATATTTAGGAAGACATAGACCCCAAAGACGAGGAGAGCGACACCCAAAGAGGATGCCCCTCCGACGATGAAGCCGATTTGCCAAGGCGAGACGATCGTCGAGGAATCGATCGCGACGGTCGTTGCGTCAAGGCCATTTAGGGAACTGCTATTAGCGATCGCATAAAGGTAATAATGCATATTCTCCTTAAGGGCTTCGTTAAGGAACGGGTCGTTTTTGGTCTTGTTCGCGTAATCAGCCCATTTGGTGGAGAGGATGCCATCGGAATTGCCACAGGCCATGAAGGTGACGTTATTGGCAACGCAATCCTGAGGGTTGAAGAAGTCGCCAGTTGCGACGAAATCGGTGGAAATCAGTCCTTTGAATCCCCATTCCTTGCGGAGGATGTTGACCATCAAACCAGTATGGGCATTGACTCCGGTGCAGCCTAAACGGGAGAAGGAAGACATGAGGCCAAGCGCGTTCACATCATGATGTTTTGGCGAAGGAACGCGGATATCCTCGAACAAACCTTGGAAACCCCTAAGCTCAAGTTCGCGGGCCGCCTGCTCGTTTAAGAATTGCGATAAGCCTTCGCGATAGGTTTCCTGGGTATTGAAGGCGAAATGCTTCGCGGAGAGGATCGCGCCTTTCTTAAGGCCTCCCGTGACGAAGGCGGAGCCCATGATGTTCGTAAGCATCGGGTCTTCCGAATAATATTCGTGGTTACGGGAATTGAAGGGTGAGCGATGGAGGTTCATGCCGGGGGCCCAAAGGATCTTGCAGTTATCCCATAAACTCATTTCCCCAAAGCTATCGCCTTCTTCTTCGACGAGTTTCCTGTTGAAGGTCGCGGCGATTATCGGTTCGCAGGGCATATCGCAGGATTTATAGGAGAAATTGACGTCGGCCTTGTTCATAGCCATCGGACCGACCGCGCTAGCCTTATCGCCAAGGGTCTTGGTGAGGTTGCCGTTAGGGCCATCGGCCTGCCAGACCTCGGGGGCGTTGATGCTCTTGAAGGCCTTGCAGTTGCTTCCGCCTCTTGGAGCGAAATACATGGCTTCGTTGAAGGTGATTTGGTCGAGTAGATAATCCCATGATTCATCTTCATAGGCCGCGTTTTTGTAATTGGCGATGACTTCCTGGGAGAGAGGATTGCCATCCGCGTCTTCTTCAAGGGAATGGTCAACTCCCCAGACCGTATTGACCTTTCCGGTTTGGAAAGCGTATACATGTCCCCCGTTATCGCGTCCTTTGCCAAGGTAGAGCTCCATGTCGGCGGTGATCTCTAACCCTGGGTAAGCGACAGGGAAAGTGGCTTCCCAATCTTTCCTAGAAAGATAGGTAACCGTATTCGGCTTATAGAAATTGTAATTGCCACTTTGAAGCTGATTGGAGACGATGACCTCGTCTTCGTTTTTGTTAAGGAGGGTATTGTTGATTCCCGCGACGAAGCCACCCCTATCGCTAGAGATGATGTCCGCTTCTTCCGCGGGATTGAAGGAGAAAGCCAAATCAGCGTTTGGATTAACATCGAATTCCTTATAGACGAGCGCGGCATTGCCCGCATCTTGTCTAACAAGGATGTTATTCAAGGCTTCATGGGCCCCATTCCCCAAACCGAAATAATAAGGGGCGTCTTCAAGGATATAACCTCCGACCACGCCATCATGGTTTTCCTTTTCGGCATAGGAAGCGATGTATTTCAAAGGAATCGAGATTGTTAAGATTTCCTCGTCGTTTGGGGCAAGGAGATCGGTCTTATCGAAGCCGACCAACTGGATCGCGCTTTTCTCGATGTCATTGGTCCTATCGTAATCGGTAAATGGGGAGGAAAGGTAGACTTGGACGGATTTCTTTCCCGCGACTTCCCCGATGTTCTTGACCTTGACATCGACTTCGACGGCTTTGTTCGTATGGTTATAGCGATTAGCAAGGAGAGTCGTTTCGAATTCGGTATAGGATTTGCCATAGCCGAACGAATAGGTTACCTCATTCTCGTATTTCCATTCGCCATCGTTTTCGCGTCCTGCTCCAACAACGCTTTTGGCGTTACCTAAATTAGCGATCGTATCCGCGTAACGGGTCTCATAATAGAAATAGCCATCGTATATGCCTTCGGCCAAAACGACGTAATGTCCGTTATAGGCGGCTGTGGCGTTACCGGGATTCGACCATGTGAAGTTTTGGCCGTCTTGGCTCTTGGCCCCAAAATTCATGGCCGCGGGCGAAGCGGAGGCATCGACCGCGTAGATATCTGGGAGTCCTCCGGAAGGATTGCTCTTACCGGAAAGGACCTTGCCTACGGCATTCATGCCATATGAGCCAGGGAGGCCAATCCATAAAATGGAGGACACCCTGTCATCGTTTTTGAGTTCTTCGATCTCCATCGTGACCGCGGAGTTGATTAGGACGACGACGTTATCGGAGATCGATTTAGCGACGGCGATGAGGTTCCTTTCATCATCGGAAAGGTTAAGCGCGGACTTGCTACCATCCGCGTGATTAGCGATTCCATTATCCCCAGGAAGGTATTCGCGGCCTTCCCCGCTCATCCTACCTATCATGACGATAACCGCGTCGTTATATCTATCAAGCTCGGAGAATTCACCCCTATCGACATGGGGTTCGTTGACCGCGAAGGGACCGCCCGCCTGTCCATTGGCTTCGCTGCCGGATGGGTGATTCGGGAAGGGTTTGTTCGCATAGACGTTTTCGCAGCTGGGATTAACGTTGATTTCCTCGTTCTTCAAGGCGTCAAGAAGGGTGATTGGGATATTGGTAAATCCGCTATCGAGGGTGACGCTAGCCCCATATGTCCTCGATCCGCAGATACCGGCATAAACATTCATCTCGCGGAAATCGGTGATTGGGGGATCGTCGGTATAGCCATCCCTTAATCCACTTCTATTCGCGTTATTCTTAAAGGTAAACGCGCGCGAACCCAAAACGGTGACGTTGAGGGCTTGGTTTTCGGTTTTCCTTAATGGGAGGGAGGAATTGTCGTTTTTAAGTAAGACGATGCCTTCCTCTTCTAATTGCTCAGCGATTTTCGCTCTCCTGCTCACTAGCTCGGTCGTGTTTTTGAAATCGCTCACGAAAGAATAGGTCGAGGCGTCGCTAGATACGTTAGCGGCATAATTGATGCCGAAGATGCCATCGACGAGGTTTTTGTAGTCGGCCGAAGAGGTCGCGACCATCTCGGCGGCGATCAAAAGCGAACCGGCAAAGGTCAGGAAGACGCTTAATCCTTTTATCCATCCTCTATTTTGCATAGGAGACCTCCAATTGATTAATCTTGATTAAATTTAACCACGCGTGCCCAAGCGAATTGAATAGGGGAGGGCAATTTTGGAAAAGATGCTGATTATATGTGGCGATTTGCCAACTTTTCTCCTCCAAATAATCTTTTTGGTTAGGAGATGGCGTCTGGGCAAAGCGTGACCCTGATTCCTAGTTTTTCGATATCCTCGATGATCGTTTTGTCGAGATCGCCAGGAACGATGACGGCGTCGACTCCCGTGATATCGCAGGTTTTGAAAGTCTTGTTCTGACCGAACTTTGATTTATCAAAAACGAAGACTTTGTGGGTGGAATTGGCTAACATCCTCTTCTTGGTTTCCGCGATATCGTAAGAAGCTTCCGAGAAGCCGAAATCAAAGGAAACCCCAGCGCAGGAAGAGAGGAACAAATCGGCGTGGAAACCGGCGGCTTGATTAATTACCGAGCTTCCAAGTGCGGAATTGGTATGGGGATGGACCTCGCCGCCAAGGATGATTACCTTGTGGTTTGTACGGGTGATGATCTCGGTCGCGATCCTTAATCCGTTCGTGATGATAAGAAGGTTTTTATAGGCGTTAAGGAAAGGAACGATGAAAAGCAAAGTCGTCGAGGAATCGATAAAGATCGTCTGGGAATTCTTGATTTCGAAAGAGGCTTGTTTCGATAACCTTTTCTTTAAGGAAATATTTAATATTTCTCTCGCCGAGAAACTCGTCTCCTCCGTGCCTATTTCCCTAACTAAGGAAACGAAGCCGAAGGAACGTTTGACTAGGCCCTTCTTCTCAAGTTTGGTGAGGTCTCTCCTAATGGTGGAACCCGAGCAAAACACGAGGGTCGCCAAGCGGTTGACCCCCACCGTTCCGCGTTGTTCCAAGATTTCTAGAATCTTCTTTTCTCGTTCAATGTCATACATAGTTTTGGTAAATTGTGATTAAGTTTGATTAAATTATATATTCTTGGTGAAAGTAATTCAATTACGCGCATCAGCCATTCTAGAATGGGGTAAACAATGGTAAAATACCGCCATGATTAGCATCAAGCGCTTTCTTATCGACAATAAAAAAGGCAGTTTCTTCAGCAATTCTTTGCATCCGACTTTTACCTTTGTTATCGAAAACGATGGTAACTTGCTCAAAGTTGACCAAATCGTTTTGAAGGTCAATGGACATGAGATAGACGCTTCCGAACTAACTAGATATACCTACGAGTTCGACGATTTGGATTACCAAAACGTTTATGAAGCTAGTATCAAAGTCATATCCGAAGAAGGAACCGTTAACGAGTCGTTACGTTTTGAGACCCCTCTTAAGGAATGGGATACCCCATTTATCAGCGATCCTTCATATTCCTTCACCGAAAAGAAGGTTTCCCCCAAGGTTTTATCCTTTAAGAAGGAATTCAAATTAAAAAAGAAGGTTAAAAACGCAAGAGCCTATTTTACCGCTTTTGGGGTTTATAACTTCTATCTAAACGGAAGGAAGGTCAATCAGGAATATCTTCTTCCAGGCTTTACTTCCTATAAGCATCAGCTCCAATATCAGATTTTCGATGTCGCTTCTTTCCTAAGCGAAGAAAACGAAATCCTCTTCGATGTCGCAGGAGGATGGGCTGTCGGAAGCTTCGTGATGTCAAGAAAGAACCGTATCAGTGAGGATAAGCAATCCCTTTCAGGGAAAATCGTCATTGCCTATGAAGACGGGGAAATCGAAGTCATCAAAACAGATGAATCTTGGAAAGTGACTACATGTACCCCGTATTTATACGCTGACTTGTATGATGGAGAAGGCTTTGATGCGAGTAAGGATAGGGGTGATTTCCATAACGCCTCCATTTATCAAACGCGTAATCACCCAGCACTCCTTCCTCATTATGGAGCCCCAATCTTTAGGAAGGAAATCCGTAAACCCACCTATTTATATAAAGTGGGAAATGCCCATATTTATGACTTTGGGCAAAATTTCGCAGGGGTCGTTTCCTTTAAGATTAATAACGGGAAGCTAGGTCAAAGGATCCTCGTTAAACACGCGGAGATCCTTAAATCCGATAAGAGCCTAAACACTTCTTTCCTTAGAAGCGCCAAAGCGGAAGTCCTATATATCTGCAAAGATGGCGAGCAGACATATTCCCCTTCTTTCTCCTATATGGGGTTTAGATATATCTCCATCGAAGGCATCGAACCCGAAGAGATTGAGGTAGAAGCCTACGTCCTATCCTCAAATAACGAGGAAATCTCCACCTTTGAATGCGATAACCCGTTGATAAATAGACTTAACGAGAACATCCGTTGGTCCTCCTTATCGAACTTTATGGATATCCCAACCGATTGTCCCCAAAGGGATGAAAGGATGGGCTGGACCGGCGATATCGCGGTTTTCGCCGATACCGCTTTGTATAATTTCGATTTGGAGGCCTTCCTTAACAAATGGCTCAAAGACCTTCGCGCCGAACAGCTTCCTAGCGGAGGTATCCCAAACACCATTCCTAGCCAAGGATACGGTTTCCCCGAAACGATGCCGAAGATGGCCGTGGAATTTTGGGGCGATGCCTGTATTTTCGTGCCTCTAGCATTATATAAGGTTAGTGGCGATATCAAGGTCTTGGAAGAAAACTACGAGACGATGAAGAAATACGTCAAGGCCTGCTTGTTCTGGGCTTCCTTCATTTCCTTTGGAAGCCATCGTTATATTTGGCATACCCCTTCTATCTTCCATTTTGGGGACTGGGTCGCGCCCGACGCCCCCAAGATGAGCCAATGGCAAAGCCGCTCAATCTATACGGCGACTTGTTCATTGAAGAATTCGTTGACTCTTCTTTCCGAAATTGCCGAAAAGTTAGGCCAAGAAGAAGATAGTAAGAAATATAAGGATTTAGCTAAGAAGGTCAGCAACGCCTTCAATAAGGTTTTGACTAACGGAAAAGGCATTACCAAGAAGGAATTCCAAACCGCCTATGTCTTGCCTCTTCAATTTAATATGTTCGAAGGGGAAGCGAAACAAAACGCGCTTAATCGCCTAGTGGAGATCATCGAGAAGAACGATTACAAGATCGGCACGGGATTCCCTGGCACTCCTTATATCCTTTTCGTCCTCGCGGATAACGGAAGGGCCGATGTCGCCTATAAGATGTTATTAAACGAGAAATGCCCTTCTTGGCTATATGAAGCCAAGGTCGGAGGGACCACCATCTGGGAAAGATGGGATGGCCTCGATGAAAATGGGGCCTGTTCCATCAAAGAAGATGGGACGGGTGGCATGATTTCCTATAACCATTATGCTTCCGGGGCCGTTGGCCATTTCCTCTATTCCCGTCTCGCAGGGATCGAGATCCTAACCCCAGGATACAAAAAGATCAGGGTAGCCCCCTTGTTATCTAAGGATATCCATTACGTTAAGACAAGCACATTGACCCCATATGGGACTTTGGAAGTCAAATATGAAATAAAGGAAAAATTCAAAATCGATATCACCGTTCCTTTTAGGAGCGAGTGCGAACTTATCTTGCCTAATGGGGAGAAAATCGATTTGAAACACGGGAAATACAGTTTTGAAAGGGACTTATAAATATGAAAGACTTCGTTGAATCAAGATTCGTGAAAGAGGTGGCCGAGATCACCGCGAACATGTACCGTCAGGGATGGGATGAAAGAAACGGGGGGAACATCTCCTATTTAATCGATGAGGAATGCGTTAGGGAATATTTCCCTACCGATAAATTCATTCGGGACATCCCCTTAGGTTTTGAGGCCGATGATATCGTTAAGGGCCGTTATTTCCTAGTTACCGGAACCGGGAAATATTTCAAAAACGTCATCAAGGACCCAGAGGAAAACCTAGGTTTGGTCAAGATTAGCGAAGACAAAAAAACCGCGCATCTTCTTTGGGGGTATCGCAGCGGGGGCAAATTCACGAGCGAATTCCCCGCCCATTTGATGAGCCATGCCGTTAGGCTGAAGGTCAATCCTAGCAATAGGGTCATCATGCATACCCATCCGACCTACACGATTTGTATGGGGGCTTGCCTTCCAACCGATGAGGTGGTCTTCACCAGGAAATTATGGAAAAGCAATACCGAGGCTGTCGTTGTTTTCCCTGAAGGCATCGGGGTTTTGCCCTGCATGATCTGCGGGACCAACGAAATCGGGGAGGCAACCGCGGAGAAGATGAACACCCACCGCATCGTCTCTTGGACGAACCATGGAATATATGGGGCCGGGAACGATATCGATGAGGCCTTTGGCTTAATCGAAACCGTCGAGAAAACCGCGCAAATCTATATGCTGACCTTAGGTCATGTCGTCAATGAGATTCCAGATGAAGTCATCATCGGCTTAGCCAAATTATGGAACCTCAAGATGATGGATGGGGTTATCGAGGGAGAATAATGAAATATTACCTCGCGATAGATTTAGGGGCCTCCAGCGGTCGTCATGTCATCGGTTATAAAGATAAAGACGGGATCAAACTCGTGGAAATCTACCGTTTCCGGACATTGATGGATGATTCCGCGGATGGTTTGGTTTGGGATATCCCTCGTCTATATAGCGAGATCCTTTTCGGCATCAGGAAAGCCTTTAGGGAATATGGTTCGATCAAATCCTTATCAATCGACACCTGGGGCGTCGATTATGTTCTTATGAATGGGGAGAAGGAAATCACCCCATATTATGCCTATCGCAACGCGCGTTGCCAAAAAGCGGCGAACCGTCTCCATAAGGAGATGAAATTCAGGGAACTCTATCAGAAAACCGGAATCCAATACGCCCCCTTCAATACGATCTACCAACTTTTTGACGATAAGGAAAAAGGAAGGTTAGACGACGCGACCGATTATCTGATGCTTCCTAGCTACTTCACCTATAAATTAACGGGCGTGAAGACCCATGAATTCACGAATGAAAGCACCACGGGTCTATTAAACGCCGAAAAAGGCGATTACGATTTGGAGATTATCGATAGGCTTGGCTTACCGAGAAATCTCTTCGGGAAGATAATGCAACCTGGTTCCTATGTTGGCGAATTACTACCTGAAATCAGGGAGAAAGTCGGGGGCAATTGCAGAGTCGTTTTATGCGCAAGCCACGATACCGCGAGCGCCTTTGAATCGATTGATGTTCCTAGCGATGCCGTTATCCTCTCTAGCGGGACCTGGTCATTGCTAGGCATCAAAAACGATGCTCCAATCGTCAATGAAGAATCGCTAAAGAACAATTACACGAACGAAGGCGGGGTCGGTTATATCCGTTTTCTAAAGAATATCATGGGCATGTATCTATCCAATTGCCTTCTAAAGGAAATAAAGATGAGCCTTCCGACCATGGTCGAGGGTTTAAGCGCTTCTTCCTATAAGGAAGTATTCGATGTCAATGATCCTAGCCTCTCCGCCCCAGAAAGCATGAAGGAGGCCTTGCTTAACCTCTTGAAGGATAACCCGCCAAAAAGCGACATAGACCTCTTCGTTTCGATATTTCGTTCCTTGGCCCTTTCCTATAAAAAGGCCATCGAGGAACTAGAAAGAATTACGAAAAAGAATTATTCCTCCATCTATATCATCGGGGGAGGGGCCAAGAACGAATTCCTCAATAACCTCATTAAGGAAGCAGCCGGCCTTAAAGTAATCGCAAAACCTATAGAAGCCACTTCATTAGGTAACATAAAAATGCAAATGAAAGGAAACTAAAAAACCATGAGAAAAGAAGTAAAACAGGTGTATGCCTCCTACGGAATTGACCTTAACAAGGTCTTGAAGGATTTAGCAAAGACAAGGATTTCCTTGCATTGCTGGCAACTTGATGACGTCAAGGGCTTCGAAAGCAACGGCGATCTTACAGGCGGAATCCAAACGACCGGGAATTATCCAGGAAGAGCCAGAAACTTCAAAGAACTAACCGCAGATTTGGATAAGGCTCTAAGCTATATCCCAGGAAGCAAGAAGATCAACCTCCACGCGATTTACCAAACCGGAAAGATCGTCTCTCGTGATGAAGTCGGACCTGAGCAATTCAAGGAATGGGTGGCTTATGCGAAAGAGAGGGGTTTGGGCTTAGACTATAACCCCACCATCTTCTCCCACGATATGCTAAAAGACGGGATGTCCCTTTCCTCCCCGGATAAGGAAGTCCGCGACTATTGGATAAAACACTGCATCAATGGGCTTAAGATCACCGAGATGTTCGGTAAGGAATTAGGCCAGAAATCCTTGATGAACATCTGGATTCCAGATGGCTTAAAGGATTCCCCCGCGGATAGACTAGGGCCTAGGTTAAGGCTCAAGGATTCCCTCGATCAAATCCTTAACGGCTATAAATACGATAAGAAAGTGATGGATGTCTCCGTCGAAAGCAAGGTTTTCGGAATCGGGGTCGAAAGCTATACGACCGGCAGCAACGAATTCTATTTGAATTATGCCGCTAGCAGGAAGATCTGCTGTCTCCTTGATACGGGCCACTTCCACCCAACCGAGAACGTCGCGGATAAGATCTCCTCGATGTTCTGCTTCTATGATAAACTCGCCTTCCACGTCTCCCGTCCCGTCAGGTGGGATAGCGACCATGTCCTTAAATTGAACGATGATCTGCAGGATGTCGCGGATGAACTCGTCAAATGTAATGGATTGAATAGAAGCTATATCGGGCTCGATTATTTCGATGCCTCCATCAACCGCGTGGCCGCGATGGTCATCGGGGCCCGTAACATGGAAAAAGCCCTTCTTAAGGCTTTGTTAACTCCTTGGGATCTATTAAAGAAAGCCCAAGATAGTCATGACCATACCAGGGTTTTGGCCCTTCAAGAAGAACTAAAGACCCTCCCTTGGGGAGAGGTTTGGGACGAATACCTCAAACGTCAAGGCATGGTAAGCGATGCCAAGATGTATGAGGAAATAAAGGAATATGAGGAGAAAGTCCTCCTCAAAAGGTAACCTCAGAAGTTAGTCTATAGTTTCCCTTTATAGAAGATTTTCCTATGGAAACCTTGGGTTTAGGGGTTTAAGATATTGCCTAGGTATAAGAAACCATGGATGTCGTAGAGGTTCTTAAACACAGTTTTGAATGGACAATCCCCGCCTTAGCGGTCGCGGTCCTTTCCTTTGTCCTCTCCTTTATCGTCTATTTGAGACACCAGCCGATGAGGAGGAGGGTCATCGCCTCGATCGCCTTTCCCTTTGTCTCCGTTTTCGTCTATGCCTTCGTATCCCATTTCCTCGCCCATTTGCTTTATGGCCTAATCGATACGGTCGGCGACAAACGGTGGATCCTCGCTTTGTTGATGATCGGCTTTCACCTCGTTTTGACCCCCGTTTTCGTCTTGGCGATGAAATACGTCCTCAATACCCCGTTATTAAACGTGTATTTGATTTACACGTTCATGATCTTCTCCTATCTGATCACCCCCCTTATCGTCGATGGGCCCTTGTTTGGCTCGATTCTCCTATGCGCGCTTATAACGGGTTTATTCTTCCTCTTTAAAAAGGACCTTCACTTCATCAGGCTAAACCACATCCCAAGAAAAAGCCTTATGGGATTGCATCTATCGATCGCCGTCACCTGGTGGGCCCTCCTTTTCCTTTCGCAAGGCTACATCGTCTTAGGATGGGATGGCATGGACGGCATTTCGATCGGGAACGTTTGGCTTTCGGTCGTCTCAATCGCCACTTACGCGACCGAGATCATCCTTATCAAGTCAAACATGCTCTTTATCCGTACATCAAGGGAGAAAGAACTCGCCGCCTTGACCGATTCCTTCACGGGTTTATTGAACCTTGAAGGTATGGTAGGACGCGTAAAGGAAGAACTAACTGTCGGTTGGGCTAGGAACGCCGATACCTGCTTCATCTATTTCAACATCATCCATTATCGACTCTATAACGAGCAATATGGCCATGAGGAAGGTGATAAATTGCTTTTCGCCATCCGCGACGCCCTTAGGGATGCCTTCGGGCAAGACGCGATCATAGCCCGTCATGTCTCCGATAGGTTCTGCGTCTTCACCAAAAACAACAAAATCGAGGAGAAGATCGCTGCGGTCGATTCGGTCATCAAGGCCATGCAGAAGGAAGTCCTCCTTCCTCTTAAAGCCGGCATCTTCCCAACTCCGGTTGGTTCTCTTCCCCCTGAGACCGGACCAATCTCCGTCGCGATCGATAACGCGGCCGGAACCGCGCGCGAGCTCCATGGCGACTTACGTAAATCGATCGGCTATTACGATGAGACTTTGAAGAAAGACAACGAATTCAAGAACTATATCCTTTCTTCCTTCGATGAGGCCATGAAAAAAGGTTATATCCGCGTCTATTATCAGCCGATCGTCAAAGTACCCGAGAACCGCCTTCTCTTCCTTGAAGCCCTCGTCCGTTGGGATGATCCCGAGAAGGGCTTGCTCTTCCCTGGCTCCTTCCTCCCGATTTTGGAAGCGAACCACCTTACCGCGGATCTAGATTTCTATGTCTTCGAACGCGTTTGTATGGATATCCGTTTGACCCTTGATTCCGGAAGGAAGAATTGCCCGGTCGGCGTCAACCTTTCCGCGATGGACTTCGAAAAGAGCAACTTCTCCCATTCCCTCCTTTCCATCTTGGATAAATATAGCCTTCCCAAGACCGCGGTCTATCTTGAACTCGACCAGCAAATCCTCCTTGAAGGTGATGCGAGTGGGGAAGAAAGGGCGAAAGCCCTCTCCGACGAAGGCTTCCAAGTCACCCTTTCAGGACTTGGCGATCCCGATTCCTCCGTCGCCATCCTCAAAGACCGAAAATTCAATTGGATCAAGGTCTCCGGGCGTTATATGAGGGACTTCAAGAACCAAAAGGCCAAGACCATCCTCAAGCATCTAATCGGCGTTGGCAACGCGCTTGGATCGAAGATGATCGTCGAAGGGGTCGAGACTAAGGACCAGCTTAATTTCGCCCTTCATAACGGCGTTTCGGGCGCTCAAGGCTATCTATATTGCCATCCAGCTCCTTTAGCGGAAGTCGACCGTGTCTTGAAGGAACTTAAGATCCCGATGGATGAACCCTTCATCGAATAGGAACGGACCAAATAGTGCCCATTGGAAAATGGGCGTTTTTTGTTGACTAGAGCTTCCTATACGCGTATACTCACTCCTGCGTGGAAAGCAGCATGTTTCCATCTCTCCGTCTGACGTCGTCAAAATAAGAAAAAAGTAAGCCCTGCAGCTACTTGGGCCGAAAAGGACGACACCCGGGAAAGAAGGGGAAACACCCTAACTTTGCAACGCGAAGAAAGGAGACAAACATATGTCTAGGTACACCGGAAGCACGTGGAGCAAATCCCGTCATCTTAATTTCTCCCTCCTCGAAACCGGCGAGGAACTCAAAAAGCGCCCCTATGGGCCTGGTCAGCATGGCCAAGACCGCAAGAGGAAGCCATCCGAATACGGAACCCAGCTTCTCGAGAAGCAGAAACTCCGTTATCTCTATGGCCTCAACGAAAGGCAATTCCGCAAGATGTTCATGCTTGCGAAGAAAGAAAAGACCGTCACCGGTCTCGCCTTCTTCCGTATCCTCGAGTCCCGTCTTGATAACCTCGTCTACCGCATCGGTTTCGCTAGGACCCGTCCAGCGGCCCGTCAGCTCGTTAACCATGGTCATATCCTCGTTAACGGTAAGAAGGTCGATATCGCTTCCTATCTATGCAAGGTAGGAGATGTCATCACCCTCAAGGAAGAGACCCCGCTTAAGGTCGTCCTCGAATCCCTTGAGACCGCTCCTGCGACCGTTCCTTATGTCGAAGTCGACAAAGAGAAGAGAATCGGAAAATTCATCCGTCTTCCAGAACGCAACGAGCTCGCCAAAGAGATCAACGAATCCGCGATCATCGAATACTATAACCGCAAGTTATAATCTTTCGAAAAAAAAGATCATACCCTCCGCAAGCTGCCGGAGGGTTTTCTTTTATCTTTATTCATATATAAAGAAAAGGCGTCGTCCTAGCAGGCGACACCTTAAGCCAATTAATCTTAGAATTCGCCAAGCGCGTAATTCTTCTTGCCCTTACGGATGATGACGTATTTGCCGTGGAGCGTGGATTCTTCGCCGATAGCAAGATTGACGTCATTGATTTTCTTGCCATTAAGCGAGATCGCGTTTTGAGTTACGTCACGTCTAGCTTCTGATTTAGATGAAGATACACCTAAAGCAACGAGCAAATCGAGGATATTTAGGTTCTTCTCTATTTTCTTCTTCATTGAGCCGAACAATTCCTCAATCGCTTTTTCCGATAAGGAAGCGACGTCCCCAGAGAAGAGGACATTGCTCATTCTGACCGCTTCTTCCGCGGCTTCTACGCCATGGAGGTCCTTGGTGACTTCATAAGCGACCTTCTTCTGACCGATACGCGCGCCAGGAGAAGCGAAATGCTCTCTAGCGACTTCTTCAATCTCCTCTTTGGAAAGGAAAGAGAAGACCTTGAGGAAGCGAATCGCGTCCTCATCGGTAACGTTCATAAAATATTGATAGATCGTATATGGGGAAGTGAGGTTCTCATCAAGGAAGAGGGCCCCCTTCTCACTCTTGCCGAATTTCTTGCCGTCACTCCTAAGAAGAAGCTTCGCGGTGAGGCATTCAACCTTCTCATCGACCCCATCGATTTTCCTGATGAGCTCAAGCCCGGAGGTGAGGTTACCCCATTGGTCATTCCCGCCGATTTGCATTGAGACCCCATATTCATGATGGAGGTGGTAGAAATCGATGGATTGGAGGATCTGATAGGAGAATTCGGTGAAGGAAATCCCTTCTTCTAGACGGGATTTGACGATTTCCTTGGATAACATGTAATTGATGGAGAAGAATTTTCCGTAATCGCGAAGGAAATCGATCATCGAAAGATTGCCTAGCCAATCGTAATTGGAGACCAAGACGCCTTTTTTAGGATCGCTTAGATCGATGTATTTGGCGAGTTGGTCATGAATGGCCTTGGTATTCCTTTCAAGGGTTTCCTTGGTTTGGAGGTTCCTCTCCTTGCTTTTTCCAGAAGGGTCTCCGATCATGCCGGTTGCCCCTCCAACGACCGCGACGATGCGGTGTCCGGCTTTTTGGAATCTCTTAAGAAGGGAAATCATGACGTAATTGCCTAGATGCATCGAGGAAGCGCTTGGATCGAAGCCACAGTAAATCGTGGTCGGTTCCTTAAGTAAGTCGCGGACCGCTTCTTCACTAGAATATTGCTCTATTAGGTTGCGATAATTGAGTTCTTCGATGAAATCCATAATAACCCTCCTTTTGAAGGCTTGCCTATTTTACCTTTATGCGCGCGAAAAAGGTAGGTGATAATCTAGGGAGTTTCATTTGTCTAAAAACACAATTTGCTATGTAGCATTTGCTACAAGGCGTTTTTTAGATAGCTCGGTTCGTCCTCTATTCTTGGGCTGTTTTATGAAACATTGTTTCCAAATAGAACAAAGACAATGAATCGGTTGAGGATTTTTTCATAGCCACATCCAGCCATTCTCCGCCTTTGGCAGTATAATGAAACAGTTTGATTTCCATCCTTCTTGTGCGATTGTTATAACCAACAAGATAGCTGCTTTCACATTTTTCAGCAACGGGGTCAGGATTTGCTCCAGTAGACGTCCAACAAAGAACCGATAAAGCCCCCTGGATGTCTGAAATAAGCCATTCGTCGGAAGACGAAGTCCACCTGCCGACCAAATCCGCCACAACGATTGTTCTTGTTGGATCATCTTTTGTTGCTTCTTCTCTTTCTTCGTCAAGAAGCTCTTCGTACTTAGCTCTGGCCTCAACCAATTTACTGTAATTGCTAACAAGGGCCTTTTGATCGTCGGTTAAAGCCTCATAAGCATTTTCGGCTTTGGTGATTTTAGATCGTGACGACAAGGAAACGTCCCCGATTGCATCAATCAAATCAATTACCTTTTGCGCTTCGGCTCTATTGACCTGAGCGGTTTGATTGGCCGCGATTGCACCAGATATAACAACCGGAATGAAAACGCCGGCAATGGAGGCCAATACGACGGACGCTGCAACGATCAACGTTACCATCAATGTCTTCTTCTTTCTTTTTTGAGATTCCTCTTTGATTGAATCATATGACCGATAAACGGTTTTTTTCTGCTCTTGGCCAGCGTTCACTTCTTCAGAAAGGGAAGTTAAATCAAGTGGCTCAACCTTGATTAGGCCATTCTTTATTTGCGTTCCCGCTTCTTTGATTCCATTCAAATACGCAGACACTTCGCCCAGCTTCTTATTTGTGGATTCCGACAATAAATCGTTCCAAAACAAAGCTTCTTCTCTTGAACGAATGGTGTTGTTATAAATGATGTAGTTTCTATAGCACCTGAAGGTTATTTTATAGTTCTGCAGCAGACCGTTATCATCAAAATACGAAATAAAACAATCGTACGACATCGGATGTCTGATTTGCCCAGCAACAGTTGAACCAACCGTAAGTGAAGAATTGTTTCCGAAGCCGACTCCGATTACAGGTTTTTTTGTAAAACTAGTTGATAAACCGTTATCAGTAACCGAAAATGCCGCGAAATTCTCAAAAGGGCACACAAATTGAGGGGCTCCGTCAAAGAAGAAACCGAAGCATTTGTTTTTGTCGTCGATAAAAAACTCAACCAACAAATCATGCTGAACCATGATTGTTTTAGAATAGCCTTTTTTATCTATTAGTCTTTTGTGTTTCGACGACGCCTCAACGAAAGGCTTTCCTTCGATTTTCTTAATGCCCTTCGTGTATCCGTTTTCATAATCGGCTTGATCGACTGAATCTAGCACGATTCCGCTATTGAAAACCTTTCTGAACAGAGAAGAAGTTTTCAGTTCTTTGGTGGTATTCTTTGAATCATTCATCGAATGCGGTGTTTCTCCGATCCCGTTATCGTCATCCAACAGAACGTCAAATGAAATAGAAAACACTTTTGCCAGTTTTTTAACACTTTCTAGGTCGGGTGAAGAAATACCGGTTTCCCATTTATTAATAAGTTCGCTAGAAACGCCCAACTTAACAGCAAGCTCTAATTGCGAGATTCCATTTCTTTTTCTTAATTCAACAATTTTGTTGCTCAACTCCATATAGAAAACAATCCTTGTGAGGTTATTCTACAACGAATAACTTTTTGTTAATAGGAGGCCGGTTACATATCTCCAGATTTCTTCCGTTATATTGGAGAAAAACTGAAAACGGCGACAATTGCAGATCTCCGATAGTAAATTTGCTATGTAGCATATGCTACAAGGCTTTTTTAATCTTCAGAATAATTCATCGGGTAAGTGTCTCTCTTCTTTAACCATTAGTTTCCATTTGTTGTTTAATTTGGCATTGCCAACATCGCATTCGAAGTAGACTACGCTCGTGCCGGAATGTTTCAAACATTCATCGTAGAATTCATCTGGTATGTCGTTGCCAAAATGCTTTTCGAATAAATAACCGACCTTTTGATACAAAACCTTTTTGTCGTAGGCTTTCAATAGTTTTTCCACGTCTTTAAGATTTAACTTAGGGCAATCATCAAGAGCGTATTCCACTTCCTCTAGCCCGCCTGCTAAAGAAGGATCATCTATCGAATCAACGATTGCTCGTTCCATGGTGACCACGCGTATTCCTTCTTCCTTCATCCTATCGCGAATGAATAAGTCACATGTTGGTTTCTTGGCGATATAGGTGATATCCTCGAAATCGAAGTCACGTCCATGGGCCTTTGTTAGATAAACGAAAGAAGAAACGAATGATTGATTGGCCAAACCATAATATTCAATCGCTTCATGATAGGAGAAATAGGCATCACCGAAGAGACGACTTGCGATTTGGAATTTGGAAGCAAAGATGTCTCCAGTTGAAGGATTAATCAATGCATATAAGCCTCGTTTAATCTGTTTGATATCCCCTCTTTTCATGGCTCGATAAACGAACACGGAGAAATCCGATGGGGTCTCATAAGAGTCTTTTAATTCATTGAAAGAGAATAATATCGGTAATTGTTTCATATACCAATTAAACCACATTATTACCAATATGCAATATTTTGGTTAAAATTTAATAATTATTCTCTAGATTGTTGTTTCGGCAATGGTTAGTCTTAAATGATCGGTTGGAGGAATTATCAGTAATCAATTACCGTCTATATTCTTTTCCATCTGTTCTTCATAGATGGAGAACAAATACCAAGCGGATTCGCCATATAACCCCGTCTCATCGTCATCTAGCAAATCGGGAAGCTTGGAATTATAAAATCGTTCTCTGGCCTCTTCGATACCTATCCTATAGTTTTGGGCGATGAGTTCTATTGTTTGCGAAGTCAATATGGTTTTGGCAAGAACATGTTCCATCTTATTTAACCTCGTATGATTTGAGGAATTTTAGGAGGGTCAAGGACTTTTCGGTGCAAAAGGCGATTTGGGAATTGATCTTTTGAAACTTCAACCTCTCCAAAGCGTCTTCTTTTTTGATAATCCCATCGAGCACGAACAAGATCGTTTCCCCGACGTTATCATCCGCGATCTTGCCTTCCACAATATCATATTGATGCCTAAAAGAAGGGTTTTTTCGGCAATTGACAATCATGTCTAACCATTCTAAACCAGGTTTGGAGAATTTCTTAACGGACAAGCTTGAAAGGAGGCTTTCGTTAAATTCGTATACCGAGACGATGGCGTTGACGCGGGTCATCCTTTGTTTTCTTTTGGCCATCCTTTCGGCCTGTTCTTTGATTGGCGTTACATAAAAAGCGGGACCGAAATCCTTGCCTCTCGTGGATTTAATGATTTTGGGAAATCTAACTTCCATATCTGATCCATGATAAAGAATCATGCTTCACCTCCCGATAGTCTTTCTTCTATATACTCGTTTATTGAATAGGTCGACATCCCGTGCATATCCTCATAATCGTCCGTCAGTTCCTGGATGATGCCTTTTTGGGAAAGGGCGAGATAAGTTTCCCTGCTGCTTCTTTTTGTTTTATGGGCGTATTGCTCCACACACATGACGATGAAACGGTTTATCTTTTTATCATAGACACTATTGATTCTAGTAGCTCTTCTTCTTGTTTCTTGTTTTTGTGATTCGACCTCTAGCGACATGTTCAATAAAGCCAACAACTTGAGAAGCGTGTCGATTGTATAATTGCCTTTACCTTTTTCGATGGACCATAAAGTGGATCTCGTTATACCCATTTCTTTAGCAACGTCATCCATCCTTAGATTTAGCAA
>ONFU01000064.1 GCA_900317165.1 uncultured Erysipelotrichaceae bacterium | reverse complement strand
CGTTGATTATACAACCGCCCGAAGATTTGAAAAGAGGTAATTTGTTAGATTTCATCGAATTTGTAAGGGCTTACGGGTTTTTGGATAAGACAAATAATCCTCTTTATTCGTAAGCGCTTACACATGTGCACAATGACTTTATATAGTATTTATCGAAGGAAAACGGTTAATCTAGTCTTTTAAGCAAAGCCTCTAAAGTCGCTTCTTCCGAATGGGAATAAACATTGATGAAAATCGAGGCGCTATGGCCCATAAAACGGGCCGCGGCCTTCATCTCCATCATGTTCTTGCAGGCTTTCAAAAGTCTACTCGCCTTCATATGACGGATCGAATGAGGGGTGACTCTTCTTACTCCTGCTACCCTTATATATCTATCGAGTTTCTTCCTGAAGGCCTCCTTGGAATAAGGGATTGAGGGGTTAGCGAAACTTGAGAAGAGGAAATCGGAAGGAAGGGGATTACGGCTATTCTTATAATCCTTAAGGATATCGATGACGTTCTTCCTAAGTAAGCAAGTCCGATAGGATTCCTTGGTCTTAAGTTTATCACTAAGGACAAAGGTCTTCTGGGAAGCGTTCAACAGTTGATGGTTGATATAGACCCTTCCCTTATCCAAATCGATATCAAGCCACCTTAACCCTAGGAATTCTCCTATGCGCGCGCCTAATTCAATAAAGAGGCTAAACATCGCGTAATCCTTCTTGTTATCGATAACATGGAGGAATCTCTCCTCCTCTTCCTTCCGCCAGATCTCCTTCTCCTTGAAGCCGCTTCTGCCTTCAGGGATATTTTCATAGACCGATAAGACCTCGGTATAGGCGCTTTGCCCGATTAGCTTCCTTGAATAGCAATAATAGGCAAATCTCCTCATGACCCCGAATAGGCGGTTCTTCCATTCGGAGGTAATCTCCTTATCGATGATGGAATCGTAATTCCGTTCCATATTCCTTAACCTAAAGGCTTCCTTAGGGGTAAGAGAGAGGAAGGAAGCATAATATTTATGGAAGGCCGTCTTTATCTGGCTTAAGGAAGAGCCCCTAACATGGAGCTTCCTATAAGAAAGATATCCTCCTAAAAGATCTCCAATGTTCTTTTCTATTTTATTGGCTTTGTTGTCCATATAATCGAATCGTCTCCTTAATAACATATATAAGGAAAAGATATACCTTTAATCCTCCCTAAAGCGAAAGACCTTAACGAGTGAATAAATATCTTCCGAACTGGGGTTCGACCCCTATTGCAAAGGCAAAATACCAAGGGTATATTATGGGTACAATCGACCTTCGCGATGTGGTCCAACAAACATCGCACGATTCAATCGACCTTCGCGATGTGGTCCAACAAACATCGCACGATTCAATCGACCTTCGCGATGTGGTCCAATAAACATCGCTTTTTTTCACCGCGACAAAATCTTCAAACCAAAAGGAGGTTTCGTCATGGTAAAAAATGCGATTTATTTTGTTAAGCCTGAATTGTTTGATCTAATTAGAAATCAGGACGGAAAGTGGGACGATAAGAAGGATAGGCCTTTGGTTTGTGTTTTGGAATCAGATGAGATAGACGGCCTTTATTATGCTATTCCTCTTGGAAATTTGGCACATCGCGACGAAAAGGCGAGGAAGAGAATTCAAAGGTATTTGGATATACCTGAGGAAAAAATCGAATCCTGCTTTTACCATATTGGCAAAACAACCGTACATTCAATCTTTTTTATTTCCGACATAATTCCCATAACCGACGAATACATTGATAGACCGTTGATTAATCTATATGCGAAAAGAGCGCACATAATAAAAAACAAAACATTGATCGCCGAAATAGAGAGGAAGGCCCTTCGAATACTCGCGTACGAAAAGAATTACCCGAACTATTTCAGGCAGAACATCACCGCGACAAAAAATGCCCTGATAAAAGAACTCAAAGAATCCAAGAAAAGCCAGTAGAAAAGATCAAACGCCAAATTTCATCCATCATTGTTATTTTTGCCATTTTTATTGTTTTTTGGCATTTTTAACAAGAATATCTGTCTCAAGATTGGAATAATAAGGACAAAGTCAAAAACCGTGTTTTGGCAACTTATCCGCTATTTTTGTGGGATAACCTGCCAAAATGCATGTTTTTTTATGGGTTTTGGCAACTTATCCGCACTTTTTGTTTGATTCAGTGTTTTTGGATGTTATGATATTTTTGCATAAAGAGGAGGTCAGAAATATGAAAATAATCGGTAGGAAGATAGAACAGCAAATCCTAAACGAGATAGTCGAATCCAATAGGCCAGAGTTCGTGTGTGTCTATGGAAGAAGGCGCGTTGGAAAAACATATCTAATAAAGGAGTATTTCAATGATACCTTCTCATTTTACGTTTCCGGAACGAAAAACGATAGCAGGAAAGCACAGCTGAAGATATTCAATAACGCCCTCCTCAAATATGGATCAAAGGAAAGAAATGTCCCTAAAAACTGGACGGAGGCCTTCGATAAACTCGAAACGTTAATCGAATCTAAAGACATATACAAGATGCCGCAATATGGCAAAATCGTTGTTTTTATCGATGAACTCCCATGGTTTGATACCCAGAAATCCGGTTTCAAGGAGGCTTTTGAGAATTTCTGCAATACCTATGTAACCTCTAAAGAAAACCTAATCCTTATCGTATGCGGCTCAGCGACGACATGGATCACCAAGAACCTATTGAAAAACAAAGGCGGGTTCCATAACAGGCTGACGAGAAGGATGTATTTAAAACCATTCAGCCTCAAGGAAATAAACGAGCTCCAAAAGAATAACGGCATTGAGTGGAGCGAGGATGATGTCGCGGAATCATACATGATATTCGGAGGGATCCCCTATTATCACAATATGTTGTTGAGGCACTTCTCCTTATATCAAAACATCGATTATCTTTGTTATGAGGAGCACGGCTCGCTTCATGATGAACTAGATGAACTGTTCTCTTCCTTATTTTCGCATAGTGAGAAATATGTCGAGGTCATCAGGGCTATATCGAAGAGGAAAAGCGGGATGAATAGAGACGAAATCATCAAGGAAACCGGACTTCTTGGGGGAGGGATGCTTTCAAGGATCCTTGAGGAATTGGAACAATGCAGTTTCATAAGGAAATACAAGAATTTCACGAACGAAAGCAACAACAACATCTATCAATTGGTAGATCCCTTCATCCTTTTCGCCATCAATATCTTGGAAAAGAAGGATCATAACTCATATTTGGATTATGTCGGAACACCCGCCTATTATTCTAACTTAGGATATTCCTTCGAGATGTTGGTGCTCAATAATTTGGCCTCGGTGAAAAACGCTTTGGGGATTTCCGGAATAAGCACGAATGAATCGTCTTTTAGAAGCACGAAAAGCAGCCCTGGCGCCCAAATAGATTTACTAATCGACCGAAAGGACAACACTATCAATCTATGCGAGATCAAATTCACGAGGGATGAGTTTGAGATCGATGCCGCTTATTATAAAAACCTAACAAGGAAAATAGAGGTTTTCCGTAATGAGACCAAAACAAAGAAAGCGGTCCTTTTGACGTTCATCACCTTTAATGGTTTGGTTCATAACAAATATTCTTCAATCGTGATAAATGAGATAACGAAAGACGATTTGCTTTAAGCCATCGGCCAATTTCTTTTAGAAAAAAAGGTCCGATTCGCTCGGACCTAATTTTCTTTTTGTTCCCTCTTATTCAGCGGGATAAACAGAGACCTGTTTGCGGGATTTGCCGACACGTTCGAACTTCACGCGGCCATCGATGGTGGTGAAGAGGGTATCGTCTCCGCCCTTGCGGACGTTATTCCCGGGATAGACCTTTGTTCCCCTCTGACGGTAGAGGATGCTGCCGGCGGTGACGAATTCGCCGTCGCCAGCTTTGGCACCAAGCCTACGACCGGCGGAATCGCGGCCGTTCTTGGTGGAACCAACGCCCTTCTTGGAAGCGAAGAGCTGGAGATTTAGAACAAATTTCATTGGTGCTACTTCCTTTCTTTGATGTCAATGGCTTCCGGATAGGAAACCTGGATTGTCTTTAGCTGTAGGATCATCGTCTCGAGGACGATTTCATCGTGGTCGGAGAGGGCTTTGCCGAAGGTGGCTTTGATGCGTCCTTCCTCAACCTCGATCTCATAGGAATCCACTTCCTCTAAGGCATTTAGGGCTCCGACCGAGACGGCGGATACGCCGGCGCAAACGAGGTCTTTGCCATAATCGCCACAATTCGCGTGGCCTTTGATGAGGATGGATTCAATGCCCTTGCCCTTATAGGCGATATCGACTTTGATCATGGCTATCTGACTTAGGCGTTGATGGATTTGACGACAAGGCAAGTATAGGGCTGACGATGGCCGATGTGCTTGCGCTCATTGGCTTTGGCCTTGTACTTGTAGATGTCGATCTTCTTGGCTTTGCCCTGCTTTTCGATCTTGCAGGTGACGGAAGCCCCTTTGACATAGGGGGCTCCGACGGAGAGCTTGTCTCCACCAAGGAGAAGGACCTTATCGAGGGTGATTTCGGAATCCTTCTCTCCCTCGAGTTTCTCGACGAAGATGCGGGAGCCGACTTCCACTTTGACTTGCTTGCCGCCAGTCTCGATGATTGCGTACATGTTTGCTTCCTCCTTATTTCGGTTCGCTTCTACTGATGACTCGCTATTAAGGCTCGGAAACATCCGATTGGAAGCCTTTTCTAGGCGGTTGCGCCCCGAAGCTAGAGGTCGACAACGCGAAAAGTATATAGACTTTTCCCTTTTAATGGAAGAGCGAATTTATCTAGCAAGCCAAAATGGCGTCTACTATGTGCACGGTGCACAGTTTTATTTATATTGGACCATGCGGATGAAGCTAGGGTCGATAGTACTTTCGAACCATATCTCAGCCTGGTCATCGGTCGCTTCTTCTTTTGGAAGACCAATACGGTTTGAGTATCTATTTTTCTTAGAGAATCCCATATAGGAAATCTCTTCGTCGAACATTCTTTTGAAGTCCTCTAGGCTTTCCCCGAACCTCACCGAGGGGATGGAGGCGTTACGGTCGAAATAGACGCGTTTGGAGGATATCTTCTCATAAAGGATCGAGGCATCGATATAGAATATCGCGAATTCCTTGATGCCGTAATTCCTCTTGTAGGATAAAAGCAAATCGACGTTGACCGAGCTAACGGATAAGGAAACGAAGTCCTTCCTAGATATTCCTAGTCCTTCTTCAACCTTATCCACGGGAGCCTCTTTATCGAAAATCTTATAGGGGATGCCTTTATTTTTGGCCTCATTGAAGGAAAGGATTCCGTTTTCCTTGATGGAATCGAAATTGATCCTATCGGTGAAATGGATGAGGTATTTGATATTACGGCTATCGAGGAAATTCTTGATCGCGAGTTGTTCGGGAGAAAGGATCTCGCCTTTCTCCTTCTTTTCTTCCCCAAAGGGCTTTGGGTCAGATTCGGATAGGAGCAAATCGTCGATGATTTTGTCGATCTTATTAATCGCGAAATTATTGTATTTTATTCCCGCATCGACGATTTTATCGACGAGGGTCTTCTTCTTTTGGTCGGAATTATATAGACCTCCAAGAAGCAGTCCTCCCGCCAGCATAAAGCCGACGGGGCTTCCGAAGATCATGGCAAGTCCTAAGCCTGCCCCAACACCGACCACGAGATGCTCGAAATCCGAATGGGAATAGGCCCCATGATAGGTTTCGAAATTCAAATCGTTAAGGACATCGATGATCGAATTGATTTCCTTCGCGAAGGCTTCGTATTTTTCCTTGACGGTCCTTTCAAGGTCAGCCATCGCGATATTGAGGATATTTTGGCATCTATCATCGTTATATAGATATGGTGAAAGGCCATAGTTTTCCCTCATCTTCCTTTCGACGTATAAAGCGACCTCGGGGGTCCTTGTCAAAAAGGTGAATTCGGTTTTAAGCCTTCCCTTGATTTTCCTTAGTTTGGATTGGCTATTGCTCATGGT
>ONFU01000018.1 GCA_900317165.1 uncultured Erysipelotrichaceae bacterium | reverse complement strand
TACGTCAGGTTCAGCCACAAATACGACTATTCCGAGAAAAAACCCGTCAACGTGGCGAGGATGCTCGGAAGGACCTATTCCGACTACAGAAGGTTCGTGGAATCCCATCCGGAGGCCAACCTCTGGCAATACGACTCGGTCGAGGGGAAGGCCACGGACAGGAAGGCGATATTGACCATAACCTACCCGGAATTCAGGTTCCAGTTCGGCTATCTGATATCGAAGGGCAACGCCCAATCCGTCCTTGGGAAGCTCAAGGCCCTCAGGAAGCTGCTTGGGGCAGACTACGCCGGGACGTTCGAATGCAACCTAAGCGACAACGGGCCCGAATTCGCCCGTTTCCACGAGATCGAGGATTGGGGGGCCAAAGCCTTCTTCGCCAACCCATACCGATCCACGGACAAGGCCTCGTGCGAGAGGAACCACGAGTTCATCCGATACGTCATCCCAAAAGGAAGGAGCCTCGACGGGCTCACCCAGGCCAAGGTCGAGCTCCTCTTCTCCCACATAAACTCCTACGTGAGGGGATCAAACGAAAACCGAACCCCGTACGACCTTATGGCCGCGAGGTTCGGCGAGGGTTTCATGGAGGCGATCGGCGTCAAGCGCATACCTGCCAAGGACGTGTTGCTGAAGCCGTCGTTGCTTAAGTAAACCCATCTACGTGTCTGGGTGGCGGGGCCCAAACGCTCGAACGATAGGGCTGTTGCATCGAGTTAGTCACCATTCGAGGGGCAGCCGTTTTCGGTTCGCCCATAATGTAACCGATGTGGCCCCGAATTGCAAAGGTGGCCAGGGTCCTTGCAACAAAAAACGCCGAAAACGCGGAATCGGACTCAAAAAGGCCTAGCTTATTGCATTCTTATTGTCATCTAACAAAACGTTCTTTTCACATAGAGCGATTAGCTTGTTATTGATGGTCTTTCGGTCTCAAACCCGAGTCCGAAATACAAAAAATCCCAGACCAATTAAGGTTGGGATACGGGTACTGGTGGTGGAGTCGCCCCGTACTGGACGGTATCCGCGTCCGCTTTCATGATAAGCCATGGGTTTTTCGAGATTTTCGGAAGAAACGTGCACGAACAACTACTTTGCGAAGCCTTCGGTTTTGCAATGGCGGACCACTCCTCTTTAACATTTTTCAGCGCTGTTTCTGTGATCTACAGGAAGTCTGGGAAATCCGTTTTGCAACCTTGAAAGGTTAGCAAACTGTTGCGGAAACACCTTCAAATCCATGGCAAGGAGACAATCTTTGGTGAAGACGCAAAGGAGATCTTGTTTTTCTTATCTAATTTTTGTTAGCAAGCCAAAAGCAAACTGATGTTTTGATATAAAAGCGTCGAAGGTTGACGACGTCTCAAAATGGACATTTTTGCTTCGGGCAGAGTTTCCGTTGCTCCGGCGCCAGTGCATGGACTGTCATTTTCGGACAGAGATAGTATCTAAAGAGTTTCATTGGTGACATTCTTCGCCCGGCATATGCGAAGCAGGGTTCTTTAAAACCGCAACGGCCTATCGGTTCTCCCTGATAACAGGATTGTCTAATAGAACTATTTGGTTTAAAGATCTATGTCACCACCAGAACAGTGAATCACTTGGAGGGTTACCGAGCACCAAACAATCCCAAAGGATATTTGGCTCCACTCTTCTTGACTTCCGTCGAAAATAATCGATTCGAGGGAGGAGCAGCCGTAGAAGGCGGAGGCGCCGATGGAGGCGACGCCGCTTCCAATGACCACAGAAACCAAGGACGAACAGCCGTTGAAGGCGCCGTGCCCAAGTCGAGATTGAAAAGTTGAGGGAACTGTTGTTAACTACAGGCGAGATCAGGTGCCCGAAGCTGACGAAGCGTCTCACATCATCTGACAGCTAACACTTTGACAATCTCGCAAAATCCATCGCTCTTTCAAAATTGCTTCTTGCTTTTAAAATATTGACTATTGGGTTTTACTTTAATTACAAATAAATATTCCGGCAAATTTCAAATGGACAAAATGATAAAAACATCGATAAAATCGATACTCTATGCACCATATACCCCATTTTTGAGACAATTGCTTTCTTTTGCCAAAAACCAATGGATAAGATAAAGTTGCTTCCTAGCCTGAATAAGGAGAACTCGCATGGAGCCTAAGATCGTTGGATCAAACATCCATAAGCTTAGGAAAGAACGCGGGCTTTCTCAAAAGGATCTCGCCGAGAAGCTTAACGTCATCGATAAGACCATCTCCCGCTGGGAATGTGGGTATGGCTTACCCGACGTGAATCTCCTTCCGGAAATCGCCAAAATCTTTGACGTTTCCATCGAGGAGTTGATTGGTGAGACCCCGAAAGAAAGCAACTCCGCCAAAAAGCCTAAGCGACGTGGCTTGGTTTTCCTTTTGGCCGGTTGCGTGTTGGTTTTGGCAACGGGCATACTCGTTCCCATCATCCTAACCGTAACCAGCCGACCAAGTTCTCAGCCTACATTGTTTGAGAATTGCTGGTCCCGCATCCTATCCTCCGATGCAAGCACCCCCTTATTCACCGCTTTTGGAACCGAAGAGGTCATGTCTTTGGAATTAAATGGGAGCAACGAAAAAGGCACCTTTGTTTGCCAAGAATCGTGGTACGAAAGCAAAGAAGGGGAATTGTTGAACTGCTTGGTTTATGGATCCTATCAAGCAGAAGCCGACAAAATCCGTTTCTATTGCGAAGACACGGTTGATCCGAAACAAACAGAGAAGCTGAAAACGCACCAGCAACTAGGCATCCCATATTTCGAAGCAACTTTCGTCGGGGTATCATCCATCGA
Organism: uncultured Erysipelotrichaceae bacterium; assembly: GCA_900317165.1. Classification (GTDB taxonomy): domain Bacteria; phylum Bacillota_I; class Bacilli_A; order RFN20; family CAG-826; genus Alloenteromonas. The sequence continues at coordinate 19,922 of ONFU01000018.1, read as the reverse complement.
AGCCGTTTCCTTTGCCGCCAACTCGAAAAACGTCACCAGTTCTGCCTTTGGGCGCTGGACCAAGTACGACAATTTCTTTTCGAAAGAAGAAGGCTCCATCGACTTTGAAATGGTGAATAATCACCGTTTCAGCGAAGGACAACTCGTCCGCATGCCTTACTTCGTACCGGCGAGCTTAGGATTTGTGATTCCGTTGGAATTGGAGGTCGATGTCGGAGATTATCCCTTCTATGTCGGAAGAACAATCCTTGGCAGCGATTTCAATGCTTATGCGACCTATAGCGACGCGAGCAAACGAGATGTTTCCGATGTTGTTGTGTATGACAAAGAAGGCACGCAAATAACGCCTCAGGATTCGTCGCTTCATGCCGAATTCTCTGACGGCGGCTATATTGTGGAAACCGACATAGCCTTCGATCCACAATTCCCATATCCATGGAATTTGACTTCTTCAAGAGCCGACTCCCTCTATTTCACCCATTATCTCACCGGCGAAATCAAAGCCTTTGGGATGCTGGAGATGGAACAAGACGGCTCCTTCCTATATAGCGAGGCGTACGGGAAGCTATCCTTTACGTCTTTCGCGGTGTTAAGCGGTTCGTATGTCTCCCAAGACGGCAATCTCTCCTTCACCGTGGCAAAGACGTATTCGAGCAAAGCGAACTCGGAACGATTCCTCGCCACGGCAACGCCTTATGTTGCTTCCTTGCTAACGGACCCAGAACGGATTATTTCTTTCCAAACCGCGAGCGATAACCGCAACTTCTTCGGTTACTACTCGCATACCGAAGATTATGAAACAAATCCGACGACAAGCTTCTCGACTTTCGATGGGGAGATCGCCTTTGAAAAGGTCGAAAACCATACGCTTTCTGTACGGGCCCTAGATGCTATCGAAACCTATCGTTCCATGATCGCTTCATCCGAAAGGACGAATCGTCATGATAGCGTATTTAAAAACTAAAACCCTTGGCTTCTATTTCCATCTTGCCTCCGGATTGCTAGCCATCGTTGCCGCAATCCTTTATATCTCCTCTTATAACGGAACCAACGAATTCTTGCTCTTAGCCTTTTTATCGCCTCTATTAAGCGGCGTCTTGCTATGTGCTTTGCCGTTTGTTCCCATCGTTTCAAAATACCTTTCCTATTTCGGGGTCGCTGCCTTAGCGGCTTCCGTTGCTTCGTTCTTCTATGCAACTTACTACTACATTTCCGTTGTTTTCACCAATATCGACGCCCATGGTTTTGAGCCGGTATATCTAGCAATTGCCGTTTTGTTAATTCTTTCCTTGCTTGGTGAAATCGTTGCTTTGTTTTTAAACAATTCTTCTAAGCCATTAACGAAAAAGCCTGCAAAAGCCCTTCGGATTTCATTAAAAGTTCTTTATATTCCTTTGGCAATTCTCGGTTTTGTCGGCTTATTTGGTGAAAGTGCTGCTTTGGCCAACGAAGGAGCCATCAACGCTCAATTCGGTATCAACCCCTATCAGTTGGAGCGTGGCAATACCTCCTTGAATTCCGATTATTTTGAAACGGACTACCAAGACGTTGCTTCGCTGCGTGAAGATGGCGAAGCCTTGGTTGCTACCGTCGAAGAAGAAGGTGCTGTTTTGCTCAAAAACGAAAACAACGCCCTTCCGCTTGAGCAAGACGCATCTGTGACCCTTTTCTCCCTTTCTTCCGTCGATCCAGCTTATGGCGGCGAAGGCTCTTCAGCAGCCAATAAACCTAAGCCAGCCCTTGATTTCCAAGCGGCTTTCGAAGAAGAAAGCCTTCACGTCAATCCAACCATGTGGCAATGGTATGAGCAACACAAAGCCACTTATGCTCCTAGTGGTTACGCCATAAAGGATGCCCCTTGGTCAAGCTTTGCTCTTGATGCCAACCTGTCTTCGTCTTTCGCCTCCTATGGCGACGCTGCTATCGTCGTGCTGAAACGAGTCCGCGGCGAAAACACCGACGTACCTTTCCATGAAGCGACTTGCGATGGCGAAAACGGAAACTATTTGGCTTTAAACGCTAACGAAAAAAGCGTATTCGAGGGCATTTCGGCCTTAAAAGGAACGGCTTTCCAAAAAATCATTGTTCTATTAAACACACCAAATCCACTGGAGCTTTCCTTTTTAAACGATTATCCCATCGATGCCGTTATGTGGGTCGGCACACTCGGACAAACCGGAACCGCTGGGGTGGCTCGCTTGTTGTCCGGGAAAACAAATCCTTCGGGAAAACTATCCGACACATTCTATTACCATCATTCCGATAACCCCGTCATGGCCAATTGGGGCCCGTCGACTTACGCCAATTACGAAGAGTATCTCGACCAGTTGCCTTCCATCGGTGGCAAATCCTATAGTTCGATGCAATATGCAAGCTATGTCGCTTACCAAGAGGGGATCTATGTTGGTTATCGCTACACAGAAACACGTTACGAAGACGTTATCATCGACCGTGATTTATGCGGCGACTTCGATTACGAAAACATCGTTGCTTATCCTTTTGGTTACGGAAAAAGCTACACCACGTTCGCTTACAGCAATCTAACGCACCAATATGACGCCGACGCCGACGAGCATCGCTTAACCGTGGAAGTGGCAAATATCGGATCGGTTGAAGGCAAAGAATCGGTACAGCTTTATTTGCAAAAGCCCTATACCGATTATGACGAACAACATGGCATTGAGAAAAGCGCTATTGATTTGGTTGATTATGCCAAAACAAAATTGCTAAGCCCTGGCGAAAAAGAAACGCTCTCATTTGCTGTTTCCGGACGCGAGTTTGCCTCCTTTGACGCCGATGTAGCCAAGACTTATCTCGTTGAGGCCAGCGACGAATATCGCTTTGTCGTTGGCTCCTCTTCGCATGACGCCATCAACAACATCTTGGCGGACAAAGGCTATTCCAAAGCCGATGGCATGACCGAAAACGGCAACGTCGCTTTGGTACAAAAAATACAAAAAGAAAAAGCCACGTATCAGCAAAGTGAGACAGGTGGCGAAATCCATAACCGTTTTGATGATATGGATATGCGCCGTTTTGAGCATCGCGGCGATAACCAAATCACATACATAACCCGTTCTGATTGGATCGACACCCTTCCCAATGCTGCCCTTTCTCTTCGCTTGAATGATGACATGATGACGGATTTATTGGCTCAAGATTCTGAGAAAGTCTTAGAAGATGATTCGGCTTATCCCACCTATAACGCCAACAACCAGCTGACCTTAATCGACTTGATGCAAGATGAAAACGGCAGCCCCATCACTTTGGACAACGATTTATGGGATTTGCTATTGGATGAACTTAGTTTTGAAGACACCGCCAAATTATTAACGACTGGACTAAGGAAGACCGTTGGTCTAGAAAGCATCGCCAAACCGTTGACCGTGGATCATAACGGCCCCACAGGATTGGTCTTGCCTTATGGCCAAAGCGACGGCTTGGCCCAACGACTTGGCGATCCGGACGGTTCCTTTTCTCCGCCTTATTATCCATGCCTTGGCATTTTGGCTTCTTCTTTCAACAAAGATCTCGCCGAGCGCGTTGGCAAAATGCTAGGCGAAGATGCTTTGTGGGCTGGCTATTCTGGCTTTTATGGCGTCGGAGTTAACACCCATCGCTCTGCCTATGATGGAAGAGCCTTCGAATATTATTCCGAAGACGGTTTTCTCGCTGGAAAACAAGCGGCACGTTTAACGATTGGATTGCAAAGCAAAGGCTGCAACGCCTACGCCAAGCATATCGCGGCCTACGAACAGCAGAATAACCGCGTCGGCCTATCCATTTGGTCCAACGAGCAAACGTTCCGCGAAATCTACTTGAAGCCATTCCAAATGGCCTTCATCGAAGGGAAAGCCATGAATGCTATGACGGCCTATAGCCGCTTGGGGCTGACTCTTTGCCCCGCTTCGAAAAATCTTCTCGATGGCTTCGTCCGCGAAGAATGCGGCATGAAAGGCATTTTGATTTCCGATATGTGGACCGGCCGATATACAAATGGTCAATTGCCGGCGTGCATCCTTGCGGGGTTATCCCTCACCGATTCCGATTTGGATTCGGCGACGTTATTTGCTCCTTATCGTGAAAATCATGGTGCTTTTGCGTGGAAAATGAGAGAAGCAGCAAAATACATCCTTTATTCTGTCGTTCATTCCAATGCAATGAATGGCATTTCTAGCGATACCGTCATCCGTTACGTTGCTCCCGCTTGGAAGGGAGCGCTTCAAGCGGGGAAAATCACCGCTTTATCCCTATTTGCTCTTATTGCGGCAGGGATTCTCGTCAGTGAGATCTTGTTCCGCATCAAAGAGATAGAACCATTCACTCAAGGAGGTATTCAATGAAAAAAACATGGCTGAACGTTCTATCCATCGCAGCCCTTGCCGGCGTCATGACGCTTGCTAGCTGCGGTGTGACCCCTTCCTCATCGTCTTCCAATAGCGAACCCCCTCAATCGTCCGAGGCGAGTGAATCGACCGCTTCCTCTGCCCAAGAAGAAGTCACGTTATCGAAAATCGAGGTGACAAAATTACCAACGAAAGTCGAATACGAAGAAGGCGAATTCCTTGATTTGACCGGCATGGAAGTCACCGCGACTTTCTCCGATGCTTCCACCAAAGTCGTCACCAGCGAATGCACGACCAACAAAGACGGCGTAGCTCTCACTGCCGCCGACAAAAATTTCTACGTCAAATATACGTATGGCGGCAAAACCAAATCCGCGGCCGTCTCCATCACCGTCAAAGCCGAAGAAATCCCGGTAGCCCAAAACGTTTCTTATGACCATCTAACCGAAGACCCATGGGCTCATTTCACTCGCCCCTACGACATCGTTAAGTCAAGTAAGGCCGATATGCTCTTCTACACCTTCTATGACTCCACGACCATGCAAATGGACGGTGCGATGGAATTGAACTACAAAGAAGGGTCGCTAATCGAAGGCACATTCAAATACACGGAATTCAACGCCATCGATCCGGCCGTTGGCATCAAAATCGGCGCCGTTAGCGGAACTTGGTCCATCAAAGAATCGACCATGACCTTCCTAACCACCCTCATCGAACATATGGACGGCACAGCGAAACTCGATGCCGCTGGAAAAGAAACGTGCGAAATCGTGAAAGAAGGCGATGTCATCAAGGGTCTCTATTTCGGTTCCATGCTTAACAGCGTCGACACCTTCTTCGGCTGGGGCAAAACCAAAGAATCGGCTTTTGTCGAATCTCTTGCCACCCAATACGAGCACCCCGCTTCCACCGTCTATATGCAACGCATTGAAAATAACGTTTTCGCCGCAAATCTAAAAACTTATTACGGTTCTGCAGAGAAAATCGTTGCCAAAATTGAAGCGGAAACTCCGCCGAACCGCCTCTCCTATTACGAAGGCGAGAACTTTTCTGACGAAGGTTTGTCCTTGCGCGTGACTTACGAAGACACCACGGATGCCGTCGTTACCGAAGGCTGGTCCATCGATAAAGAAGGCGCTTTGGCCTTAACCGATACCAAGATCGTCGTCACCTATGGCGGCAAGACTTTAGAAATCGCCATCACCGTGGAAAAGGCGCCTGTCGTGGCCGTCCTTTCCGGCATCCGTTTGGAGAATGCTCCGACGAAACTTGCTTTCCGCGCTGGTCAAACGAAAAACTTCTCCGACCTCGTTGACCTCTCCTCCGTTAAGGTTATCGGCACCTATTCCGATGGCTCCGAAAAAGAACTTAGCGGAGCGACTGTCGTCGATGCCGAAGCTCCTCTTTCTATGACGAAATACACCGGCAATGACCCAGTCTCCTATACCGTGAAATACGTCGATGGCGAAAACGAATTCACCGCCGCCGTCAATGAAGTTTCGCTTTCTTACCTCGCCCCAATCGACGTCTTTAAGACCTCCGACGCTACTTACTCGCTCTTCACCTATTGGACCAAGGGCAGTGGCAACAAAGTCAACGCCACATTGGAACTCAATGGCGATTTAACGAAAGGCACATACTCCTATTATGCCCTTGCCTCCGACTCCAAAGGCAAGCTCATCGAGGGCGAATATTCTGTCGCCGATGGCGTCATCACCTTCGCCCAAGGAGAGCAAGCAGGCCTTGCTGATTTCGGTGGACTTGCTTCTGCCGGAGCCATCAGCAGCCCAGATACCGTCGGTACCTTGGTCATGGATGGTGAGCGGCTCGCAGGCATCCAGTTCGCCCAGATGAACACCAAGATCGATAGCGGTTCGAAAGGCTTCTTTGGCTACACGGCCACGAAAGACTTCTCGGCTTCCATCGCTCAGGTCTACACCAACGACGCGAACGCCGTCTCCCTTGGCTATGCCGTTACCACAAGTCACTTTAACGAGGCCAACGAAACGATCTTAGCCAACATCTATTATCCTTCGGTGCTCTAATTAAGCCCGTTCTTAGGCCCTTGGGTTCTCTTTGGCCCAAGGGCCTTCCAAGGAGGAAATTATGAAACATTATCTTCTTTTCACTTTGCCCTTGCTGTTTAGTTGCTCCACTCCGATTGCTTCTTCTAGCCTAACTTCCATCGATTCGCCTTCTTCCGTTCCGACTGTTTCCTCCGCCCAAGCCGAAGAAAACGTCGTTGATGTCTTTGTGTTCATGGGCCAATCCAATATGGCCGGACGAGGCGATAAAGAAAAAAGCATCGTCTGTGAAAAGGGTCACGGCTATGAATTCCGGCCCGTCAGCGATCCGACGACCCTTCACGCTATCGAAGAACCTTTCGGCGTGAAGGAAAACAACACCGGCATCAATGACGGCACCAAAAAAACAGGAAGCCTCGTTTCGGCGTTCGTGGAATCGTATTATCAAGTCACCGGCGTGCCTATCGTCGGCATCTCCGCCTCTCAAGGCGGAACCAGTTCTGCACAGTGGCAGCCAGGAGGAGGCAAGCTCGAAGAAGCGGAAGCACGTTTATCTTCCTGCTTGGATTATCTTTATTCCCTCGACGATTTAGCCATCCGCCATATCGAAATGGTATGGCTGCAAGGCGAAAACGATGCGGGAAACGAAGTACCTTATGCCACCTATAAACAAAACCTGCAAAACATCGTCGATGGCATGAAAAGCAAAGGCGTTGAGCATTGCTTTACCATTCAAATTGGGCCGTACATGGCCACCGAAAGCCAGGAAAAACACGATTTGTATAAAGTGTTCCACGCCAATCAAATACGGATGGCCGAAGAAATGGAAGACGTCGATTTATGTTCCATCAAATTATCCGGTGTCCCGGAATCGATGATGCATGATAAAAACCACTTTTACCAAGAAGCATATAACATCGTCGGCACCGATGCTGGCAAAAACGTTGGTACCTATATGAAGGAAGGAAGCATGCCGTCGTTAACGCCCTATTCGGCCGAGGATGACGCGATTAACCAACGATGAAACGTCTCTTCTTGCTCGCTGCTTCCCTCTTGTCTTCTTGCGCCAGTGTAACGCCAAGCGTTTCGTCATCTTCATCTTTGCCAACGACTCCTTCCTCGAAGGAGCAAGCCGTTGTCCCATCCTATAAAATCATGAGTTGGAACGTTTATCTCGGCCGAGGCGATATGGCCGCTTTAGCGGATGTCGTCGAGCAAACCCGTCCGGACATCATCAATTTCCAAGAATGCACCGATCCTTGCAAAAATATGCTCCGCGATGTCTTGACCCGGGTCGAAGAATATGTTCTGGTTTGCGACAAAATCGACAATATGACCTGCGCCACCCCCATCCTGTTCGATTCAGCGAAATTCGACTATATCGATTCCGGAACGGAAATGCTAGTCGATGCTTATGACGGTGTGAAGACCAAGTCCCTTTCGTATTTGGTTTTAGAAGAAAAACAAAGCGGGAAGGGTTTGATCCATCTGAATTTCCATGGAGCGGTATGCACGCCAAATTACGATGGTTATGAGCATTTGAATTCAGAACAGTGCTCCTCCATCGCCATGGAATGGAAAGAAGGGAACGTCATTCAACTTATGAACAAAGCCAAAGAGCTAAAAGCCCTTTATGGCGACTATCCCGTTGAGTTTTCGGGTGATTGCAATTTTAACGAAGACTCCACTCCTTATTCCCTCGTCCTTTCCTCTGGCTTCTATGATGCTGAGAAAAGCGCCACCGACGAGCGGACGCAAGACGGACTAAAAACCCATCACACCCTAGCCGGAGAACCAAGCGAAGGCAAATCCATCGATCACATTTTTGCCGATGACAAATTGACGTTTGTCACGCACCACATCGAGCGGGGACATGCAGCTTTAATTGCTTCCGATCATTGTCCCGTTCTAGCTACCGTAAAAATGGAGGAGGCTCCGTATGCGTAAAGTGTTTGCTGGGGGCGACGCGTCGCTTTATGAATCTTTCTCCGCAGAGTTGCATGTCGACGAGGAGCTCCCCGCGACTTATTTGTTCCACGAAGAAAAAGACCCAATCGTTCCGTGCAAGGATTCGGAACTACTTTCTGAAGCGCTGGCCTTTTTCGATGTCGATTATCAATTTGATTTATTTCATGATGAGGCGGCTGAAAACACGCCGCTTCACGGCTTTGGAGTCACCAGTGAACTGTCCGAAGCTTCCCAATGGATGAATCATGCTTTGTCATTTTTAAAAGAAAGGGGATTTTAATGAAACACCTAAGTTTTCCTTTGCTCTCTTTAGCAGCTTTACTTGCTTCTTGCGCGACGCCTTCGAATTCTTCCGTAACTCTTTCCTCCAGCCAAGCAAGCCAAACGATAGTCTTAGAAGAAATATCAAAGCCCTACAACATGCATTCCAGGGTGCAACAGGACTATCTCGACTCAGGGATTCCGGAAGAGATGGATTTTAGTATTGCTGACGGTAAACACGAGAATTCGAAACCTGTGCCATTAACATTATCTTGGCAAGGAAGCTCTAATGAATCGTACCAAGTACTTCTTAGCGAAAATCCTTCCTTTACGAATGCTAAGACATATGGAGTGGCCGGAACTTCATTAGAAATCACGAATTTGAAAATCGCTTCGATCTATTATTGGAAAGTAGCCTCTTCCTCAGGCGAAAGCAAAGTTTCCTCTTTCCGCACCACCGAAGATGGCCCTCGCAATATCGATATCGATGGTGTGACCAATGTTCGCGATATCGGCGGCTGGGAAACAAATAACGGTTCTCGCATCAAACAAGGTCTTCTTTATCGCGGCGCTAGACTTAACGATTCCTATCCGGAAGGCTGGGTCAAAGGCGGCGATGACAAAGGGTATGAATTCACACCTGAAATCACTTCGCCTGGGGCCGAAACCTTTCAAAAAGAACTCGGCATAAAAACCGAGATCGACATGCGGGTCGTGGAACGGAATGGCTATCCTGGTTTGCCGCCGGAAGAAGTCACGTTCTCGGCGGTTGAAGGCGTTCGTTATATCGCCGTCCCCACCGGCGGTAGCGCCAACATCAATCAAAGTAAGGACGAAATCAAGCGCATCTTTGGTTTGTTTGCTGATAAAACAAATTACCCCATGTACTTCCATTGCAATATCGGAACCGATCGAACGGGGATGATTGCTTATTTGCTTAACGCCTATCTTGGCGTGAATGAGATCAATCTCTATTTCGATTACCTCTTTTCCAATTTCGGCCTCATTGCCGTACCGAACGCTTATTCGTCTGACCCCACTCACAAAACGTTATTGGATTTAACCAAACCCACAGGAGCAGCCGGCGTTGTTTCTGCTTTTGCCGGTGACACGTTACAAGAAAAAGCAACGAATTGTCTCTTAAATTGCGGGGTCACTTCGGAAACGCTTCAAACCATCCGTTCTATCCTGTTGGATGAATAAGAACCATTCGAGAAACGAAAAATGCCTACGGCAGAAGTGAGATGAGACCCTCCAGTTGGGAGTCCAACTTTTGGGTCTCATCTCATTTTGAGCGCCTTATTTTCATTTGTTTGATCAATGGGTACGCATGTATTCGTCCATGGCTTCGGCGACGAGTTTGGAGACTTTGATGGCCTCTACAACGGTCTTGGCTCCGGTGACGACGTCACCTCCGGCAAAGATACCATCTCTTGTCGTTCTGCCTTCGTTATCGACGCTCACTAGACCTTTGTTGCCGACCTCGATTCCTTTTGTAGAGGAGACGATGACGGACTTGGGTCCTTGGCCGATGGCGATGATGGCCGAGTCGCAGGGGAACAGCTTTTCGCTTCCTTCGATCTCGGTGCAATTACCCTCTTCATCGACCTCGCAGTCAGAGAGGATGACGCCTTCGTCGACGAAGCGCTTCGTGAGTTTCTTGTAAATGATTTTGGCCCCATCCATCAAGGAGAAGTCCAGCTCGACTTTCCTGGCGGTGATGTAATCCTCGGTGCGGTTGAAGATCAGCGTGACGTTTCTGCTACCGTGGCGGAGGACGGTTCTAGCAACATCCATAGCAGTATTGCCTCCGCCGATGACCACGACTTCGTTGCCAAGCTCATAGACATCGGGATTCTTGAGGTAATCGATGGCGTAATGGACGTTTCCTAGGGATTCGCCTTCGAGTCGCATCGTATTGGGGCGCCAGACGCCCGTTCCGATGAAGATGGCTTTGTATCCATCTCTTTGGAGGTCGTCGATGGTCAGGTTCGCTCCGATTGCCGTGTTCGGACGGATCTTGACACCCGTGGCAATCAAAGCCTTCTTCAAGCGATCGAGAATGGTTTTCGGAAGTCGGAATTCGGGGATGCCATAGCGGAGAACCCCACCGATTTTGTCGCGAGACTCGAATATGGTCACCTGGTATCCCTTCCTGGCGAGAAAGAAGGCGATCGTGATGCCAGCCGGTCCGGAACCGATGATGGCAGCCCTCATTCCGTTAGGCTCAATCTTTGGAGGCTCATAGATATTGAGAAAGTAGTCGGAGATGTAGTTCTCAATCGCGCCGATGGGGACGGGGATGCCCTTTATCCCGAGGACGCAGTGGCCTTCGCATTGGTTCTCTTGGGAGCAAACCAATGAGCAGACGATGGAGAGCGGGTTGTTCTCGAATAGCAGCTCGCCAGCCTCGCGAATCTTGTTCTCCCTAAGCAGGGTCATGGCCTCTTTCATAGGCGTGGCGATAGGGCAGCCCCTGCGGCATTGGGGGTTCTTGCATTGGAGGCAGCGCTTTGCCTCCGAGACGATATTCTCTTTCATGGTTTTTTCCTTTTCGGCCAATATTAAAGCCAAAATTCTTGCAATTCAGAGGTTTTTTGTCGGAATTTGGCGTTTTGCTTAGCGCTGGACGCGTCCAGATCCGTCGCCACCCATCAGGGTTTCGACCTCTTTGACGCCAACGTGGTTATAGTCGCCGGGGATCGTTTGCTTAAGGGCGCTTGCCGCCACGGCGAATTCTATGGCCTGCTGCTTTGAATCATAGTGGGTCAAGCCGTAGATTAGGCCGCTAGAGAAGGAATCGCCTCCTCCGACGCGGTCGATGATGGGGTTGATCTCATAGTGTTTGGAAAGGTAGAACTTCCCCTCAGTATAAAGCGCGCCGGCCCAGCCGTTGTGGGTGGCGGAATGGGATTCGCGGAGAGAAGTCGCTGCGCCTTTGAAGCCATATTGCTTGCATAGGGCAGCTAGCATCTTCTCGTATTCGTTCACGTCGAGCTTGCCCTTGGTGACATCGCCTTCCATGTGGAAGCCGAGGCAATTCTGCGCGTCTTCTTCGTTGCCGATTGCATAATCGACGTATTCCATTAGTGGAACTAGGCAAGCCTGAGCCTCTTCTTTCGTCCAGAGCTTGCTGCGGAAATTGAGATCGAAAGAAGTGATGATCCCTTTTTCCTTCGCTTTTTTTAGGGCTAAACCAGTGATTTCGGCGCAAGACGCGGACAAAGCCGGCGTGATGCCAGAGATGTGGAGCCAGGAAACGCCTTCAAGAAGAGCATCGAAATTGAAGTCCTCCGGTTTGGCTTCGGCAATGGCGCTGCCCGCGCGGTCATAAATGACTTTGGAAGGGCGCATGGAGGCGCCGGTTTGGAGATAATAGATGCCAAGGCGGTTTCCTTGGCGAAGGATGCGCGAGGTATCGACACCATATTGGCGAAGGGAATTGATGGCTGCCTGGCCGATATCGTTATTGGGGATAGCGGAGAGGAAAAGGGCATCGCAACCATAGTTAGCAAGGCTGACGGCGACGTTGGCCTCGCCTCCGCCATAGACCACGTCGAAGGACTGAGCTTGGCAGAAAACGGAGTTATCGGGAGTGGATAGGCGAAGCATTAACTCGCCCAAAGTGGCATATTTCATCAGTTTTTCCTCGCTTCCTTGACTTTTTGCACATATTCTTTGGCAAGCTCTGCGACCTTCTCATAGTCCCCGTTTTTGGCGGGGGCGGAGAGGTTTGATCCAGCTCCGACTGCCACGGCGCCAGCCTTGATCCATTCGCTGACGTTATTGAGGTCAACGCCGCCTGAAGGCATGCAGGGGACCTGCGGAAGTGGCCCGTGGATCGCTTTGATGTAGCTAGGCGTCGCGGTGGAGCCCGGGAAGATCTTGCAGATGTCGGCACCGGCCTTTAGCGCGATGACGATCTCATTGGGCGTGAACACGCCGGGGAAATAGGGGATGCGGTAGAGATTGCACAGTTTGGCGACTTCCTCATCGAAACAAGGGGAGACGATGAACTTCGCTCCAGCAAGGATAGCAAGTCTAGCGGTGACGGGATCCAAGACGGTTCCGGCGCCGACAATCCAATTCCCCTCTTCTTTGGAAAGGGCTTCGATGATGGCGGTAGCGCTGGGGTTGGTGTAGGTGACCTCAAGGCCGACGATTCCGCCTTTTGCGCAGGCTTTCGCCAAGGCATAGCCCTTTTCGTAAGTCTCACCTCGGATGACGGCGAAGACGCCGCAATCGAGCAAGCGAGTCATGATTTCTTCTTTGTTCATAGTCTTTAGTCCTCCATGTGGAAGTATTTCCATGCATTCTTGTAGCAGATATCTTGGATGATTTTGCTTAGTTGCTCCCCTTGATAGGGGTAGCGCCCTTCTTCAACCAGCGAAGCGATCTCGTCGACCAATATGCGGCGGAAGTATTCGTGGCGAGGATAGGAGAGGAAGGAACGGGAATCCGTCAGCATGCCGATGAAGCGGCTGATCAGTCCGCCAGCCATCAAGGCGCGGATCTGTTTGCGGATGCCGTCATAATGGTCGTTGAACCACCACGCAGCTCCGAATTGGATGTAGCCTTCGCCTTTTTGGAAGGCGTTCTTGATCGTGACAAACGAGCAGTAATCCTTTTCGTTTAAGGCGTATATCACAGTCGGCGGGAGCGCGTTTTCCTTCTCAAGGGTAGATAGGCATAAGGCGAGGGTCGCCGCATTGTTGCGGTCGTCTGTGGCGTCATAGCCGAAGTCGGCTCCGTGCATGGAGTAGCCTGTTTCGGAAGTGTTGCGCAGTGCGCCGATATGGAACTGCTGGACAAAGCCCACGCGCTTATATTCTTTGCCAAGGAAGAGCAGCAGGCTCGACTCGTAGGAATCGATCTCCTCTTCGCTTAACGTTTCGCCTTTCACGACCTTTTCATAGGCCGATTCAGCATCACATTCCTTGAAATCGCGGAAGCGGAACTGGTCTAGGCCATGATCAGCAGCCTTGCAACCGTGGTCTGCAAAGAAATCGATTCGACCAGCAAGGGCCTTTTTCAATAAGGCGAGAGTGGGAAGCTTCATCCCGGTTCTTTTCTCTAGGTCAGCGATAGCTTGGCAGAAGCGGGCACTATTCCCAATATGGAGATAGCGGTCGGGACGCCAGCAGGGCCTAACCTGGACTTCGAAGCCCTCTTTTGCCATTTCCTCGTGATAATGGAGGTCATCGGCGGGGTCGTCGGTCGTGAAGAGCGCTTTGACGTTGCGCGACTTGATGAGGTCACGGGCTCCGACGCCTTTGAGTTTCTCATTGCATAGGTCATAGATAGCCTTGGCGTTTTCCTCGTTGATGAGAAGGTCGCAGCCGAAGTAGCGCTTCAACTCAAGATGGGTCCATTCATAGATGGGGTTCCCGATGAAGGAAGGCATCGCCTTCGCAAAGGCTAGGAAGCGGTCATAGTCATCCGCGCCCCCGGTAATCAGCCTTTCGTCAACGCCGGCTTCGCGGAGCAAACGCCATTTGTAATGGTCGCCCACGCCATCTTTCCCAAGCCAGGCTTCGGTGATGGTCGAGAAGTGGTGGTTCTCGTAGATCTGTTTGGGCGAAAGATGACAGTGAAAGTCGAAAATCGGTGCAGAACTAGCATATTTTTCATAAAGTTGAACGGCCAGCTCACTATTTAGTAGGTAATCTTTTCCTTGGAATTGCTTCATATTAGACCCCAGCATAGGAGGAGAATCCACCATCGATTGGCAAGACGACGCCGGTGATGAAGGAGGCGCACGCCTCGTCGATTAGGAAGAAGGTCGCGCCGAGGAGCTCGTCAGCATCGCCAAAGCGGCTCATCGGGGTCGCGGCGAGAATCTTTTCGCTGCGAGCGGTCGGCGTTCCATCAGGATTATACAGCAAGGCCTGGTTCTGCGCGGTGACGAGGAACCCAGGGGCGATTGCGTTGACGCGGATGCCCTCTTTGGAGAAATGAACGGCGAGCCATTTGGTAAAGTTGGAGATGGCGGCTTTGGCTCCGGAATAGGCGGGGATCTTGGTGAGCGGGGTGAAGGCGTTCATGCTGGAGACATTGAGGACGTTGCACCCTTTTCTGCCAATCATGTCGCGGCAGAATTCCTGGCAGGGCAGCAAGGTCCCGAGGAAATTCAGGCCGAAGACGAACTCGACGCCTTCTTTCTTGAGGTCAAAGAAGGAGATGACGCCTTCCGCATCGGTCGGCTCATAATACTCTTGGGTCGTGGTCGCTTTGGGGGAGTTTCCGCCAGCGCCGTTGATGAGGATATCGATGAGGCCAAGGTCTTTGTTGATCTCGTTGTGGGCCTTGGCGAGGTCCTCTTTGTCGAGGACGTTGGCCTCATAGCCTTTGGCAACGCCGCCGGCATCGCGGATCTCTTGGGCAACGGCTTCGGCTTTATCAAGCTGAAGGTCGAGCACGGCGACTTTGGCTCCGCAGGCGCCGAGAGCTTTGGCCATGGCGCCGCAGATGACGCCGCCAGCGCCGGTGATGGCAACGACTTTGCCGTTGACTGATGAAGGTTTGAATGGGATGTTCATGTTTTTTGCTCCTATTTGTTTTTCTCGGCCATATCGAATAGGCCTTTGATATATGCGGCGCCTAAGGCGCGATCGTATAGTCCGTATCCTGGCTTGCCGTTCTCACCGAAGATGTTGCGGCCGTGATCGGGTCTGACATAGCCATCGAACCCGTTATCGACGAGGGCTTTGGCGATTTTCGCCATATCCAGAGATCCGTAGGCGTGCCCGGTTTCCACGAAGGAATCGTGGTCGTCGGTAAAGAGGATGTTGCGGAGATGAGCGAAGTGGATTCGTCCCTGTTTTGCATACTTTTCGGCCATGTGGGCGACATCGTTATGCTTTCCTGCCCCGAAGGAGCCGGTGCATAGCGTCAAGCCGTTATAGATGGAGGGAACCGCTTCGAACATGGCGTCAAGGTCGGCTTCGCAGCTGACGATGCGGGGTAATCCGAACACGTCCCATGGGGGATCATCCGGATGGATCGCGAGCTTGATGTCGCATTCCTCGCAGACGGGGATCACCTCTTGGAGGAAGCGGATGAGATTGGCGCGAAGCTGCTCGTGGGAGATCCCCTGGTAGATCTTTAGCAAGTCTTGCAATTCTTCGGGGGAATAGGATTCGTCCCAGCCAGGAAGATGAAGGTTCTTAGGATCGACTTTGCAGAAGTCGTCATAGGAATAGCTTAGCGAATTGGATCCATCGGGGTTCTGGTGGTGCATTTCGGTGCGCAGCCAATCGAAGACCGGCATGAAGTTGTAACAGACCACTTTGACGCCGACTTCCGCGCAAAGGCGCAAGTTATGCTTGAAGGTCTCGATGTGCTCTTTTGCAAGAGGGGTGCCGCGCTTGATGTCCTCACTGACGGGGATGGATTCGATGACATCCATTGCAAGGCCTTTCTCGTTGGCCTCCTTCTTAAGCGCTTTGAGGGATTCGAGATCCCATTTCTCCCCAGGCTTATAGGAATAAACCGAGGTTACAACGGTCTCCATTCCGGATATCTCCCGTATATAGGTTAGAGGGATGGAATCGGATGGGCCGTACCAACGAAAGCCGAGTTTCATAAGCTTTCCTCCTTGATCGCCATAATGTTAGAAATGACAGGAAATTATTACAATTGCAAAAGATTCCAAAAAGTATTGCAAAAACACTTCAACCCTTCATACTTGAATTATGTTCAGATTTGATTACCGGGACGTCAGCTTTGCCCATAAGGACGCCTACACCTCCTCGCCGAAAGACGAGTTCACAAAGCACATGCATTATTTTTATGAGATCCTCTATTTCATACGCGGGGAGGCAGAGTTCCATGTTGAGGACCGTGTGCGCGTCCTTGCTCCGGACGACATCGTCTTGATTAAGCCGGGCCAATTCCATTTTGCTGACATCAATGCCGCTTTGCCCTATGAGCGCTACGTCTTCAAACTTCCGGGAGAGGCGCTTCCAAAGTATCTATGCCAGCGGCTTAATCAGTGCGGAAACTTCTTTTCCTCCTCTCGCGATCTATTGCCTTTATTTGAGCGTTTGGATGCCGCTTATGAGCAATTTGAAGAAGAAGAAGAAGAACTGAGAATAGCAGGGATTTCAGCGACTTGGGAGATCTTGCTTCACTTGAGCAAGAGGGAAAATGACGGAGACGATAAGAACGAAGACCCCTTCCTCAATACGATTTTGAATTACGTTGAGGAACACATTTCCGAAAGATTGACTTTAGAGTCTTTAGCGCAAGCGTTGAACTACTCTGAGTCTTATTTGGCCTCCCGTTTCCGCGAGGGGATGAAGGTCTCCATCATCTCTTATATACGCGGCAAGAAGGTCATGGCGGCCCACGCGCTTATACAGAACGGCATGAAGCCGAATGAGGCAGCTACCGCCATGGGCTTCACGGAATATTCCACTTTCTATAGGGATTATCGGCAGCTTCTAGGAGGGTCTCCTTCCAAAACCAAGTCAAGCCGCTGATTCTTTCCGCTAAGGTCGTGCATTTTCAAATCCATTGACCGATGAATATATAAACGAAAATGCAATATTTTCTAGAGAAGTATGCAATTATGTTTTCCGCCCAGACTGGTATAGTACCACTAGCAGATAACTTGCGGAGGATTGATATGAGACAAGTCGCTTTATTGAACGAGAACTGGAAATTCGTCGAAGCCGAGATTTCCTATGAGGAAGCGCTAACCCATGAAGGCGAGCGCATCGATGTTCCACACACTTGGAACAATCTCGATGGCCAAAATGGCGGCGGCGATTACAAGCGCGCGGCCTATTGGTATTTCAAAGAGCTCGGTGACCTCAAGAAAAAAGAAGGAGAGCACCTCTATCTCGATTTCGCAGGCGTCAATTCAACCGCAACCGTCTATCTTAACGGCAAGAAATTGACTGAGCACGATGGTGGTTATTCCCGCTTCCGCGTCGAAATCACCGATCTGCTTTCCCAAAAAGAGAACCTATTGGCCGTTTGCGTCGATAACCGCCCCAACGAGAGGGTCTATCCTCAGACCGCTGATTTCACTTTCTATGGCGGCATCTATCGCGACGTGAAGCTCGTTCGCGTCGGGAACGTTCACTTTGAGCTCGATTATTTGGGCTCTAGCGGCATTAAAATCGAATCCAAACTCTCCGATAACGACGCCGAAATCATCGTCAAAGCGTGGCATGAGCTTCCCAAAGACACCCGCGTCGAAGTCCTCGATCACGAAGGGAAGGTCGTTGCCAAGGGCAAAGGCAATGAGTGGATCAAGATTGCCAACGTCCATCGCTGGGATGGCGTCCGCGACCCATATCTATATTCCGTCGTCGCCAGGGCCTATGTGAATGAGGAAGTCGTCGATGAGATCAAAGAGTCCTATGGTTTCCGCGAATTCTTCGTCGATCCCAAAAAAGGTTTCATCCTCAACGGCAAGCCACTGCCTTTGCGCGGTGCTGCCCGCCATCAAGATCGCCTTGGGAAAGGAAACGCCATCTCCTATGAGGATATGGTCGAAGACGCCGATATAATGAAAGAAGTTGGCGCCAATACCGTTCGTTTGGCCCATTACCAGCACGCGGATGAATATTATGATATCTGTGACCGGTATGGCTTCTTGGTCTGGTCTGAGATCCCCTATATCTCCCGCCATATGGCCGACGGCGTCGAGAACACCGTCTCGCAGATGAAGGAACTGATCGCCCAGACATACAACCACCCCTCCATCATCACCCGCGGACTTTCCAACGAGATCACGATGAAGCGCTCCTCGGGAAAGACCAAAGCGCATAAGATACTCAATCAGCTCGTCCATGACATGGATCCCTCAAGGCCCTCTTGCATGGCGAACTTCGCGATGATGCTCGCGTTCAATCCGTTTTGCCACATCGCAGACCTCACGGCGATGAATTTCTATCACGGCTGGTATACCCCGTTTACCTGGCTCAATGGCTTCCGCCTTTCCTTCTTCCACCTATTCTTCCCCAAAAAGCCGCTTGGCTTCTCCGAATATGGTGCTGAAGGCATGCCCAATATCCACGCCGAGAAACCTCGTAGAGGCGATAATAGCGAGGAGTACCAACTCATTTGCCACTACAAGGTCTACAAGTCGCTTGAGAAACGCCCCTACCTTTGGGCCACCCACCTTTGGAACATGTTCGATTTCGCCGCGGATGCTCGCAACGTTGGCGGCGACCCCGGCAAGAACCACAAGGGTTTGGTGACCTTTGACAGAAAGTTAAAGAAAGACGCCTTCTATCTTTACAAGGCTTTCTGGAGCAATGAGCCATTCGTCCATGTCTGCGGCAAGAGGTTCGTCGACCGCTGCGCGAAGAAGATCCATGTCTATGTTTGCTCCAACCAAGAAGAGGTTTCCCTCTACGTCAACGGGAAGCTATTGCAGACCCAGAAGGGCAAGAAGCGCCTGTTCGACTTCATTGTCCCTCTAAATGGCGATCTTAAAGTCATAGCCAAATCCGGCTCTCTCTCCGATAGCACCTCCTTCCGCAAAGTCTCCACTCCCAATCCCGAATACGTGTTGCACGTCAAGAGCAACAACGCTTCTTGGGAAAAGAAAAAATAGTCAAAATCCCAGCAAATCCTCACCCTTTTCTTCCTAATCGGAAATAGGCGGTTGCCATATACGTTCTAATTCGCAACAACAAGAAAGAATTTCGAATATCTATGTACACCATCCATGTTGTTAAAGATGATCTATAGACCGCTGAGCTTTTGGCGTCCTATCTGCAACGATATGCCTCTGAGATGGGGATAGAGGTTTCCGTTTGCCGTTTCGCCAACGCCTTTGATTTCCTCGAGGGGTATGGGGGCGCGTGGATGTTGTATTTCTCGACATTGAGATGCCTGGCATGACGGGGATGGAGGCGGCGAAGCGGCTTCGCGAGAAGCAGGGATTTGCCGAGGTTTGACAGTGTTGTCAGTTATTTTGGTTTGGTCTTTAGGTTTACCAGACCACTACAACCGTTAAGCGATTATCCCCCGTCGAAACCAGTACGTCCCCACATTGTCAAAGAACTATGCCTGCTTTCTTGGGCTTTATGATTATACCTCTAAGAGGTATTACCACCATGTTTGCTGGGATTCAAGAGTGGCGAATCCCGTTTTCACGATTTCCCGTTTGGATACCCCTGAATCGGCATGGTTTTTGCCTCGGAAACCGACGCCAACATACAAAAAATCCCAAGCCGTTTAAGACTTGGGATGCGGATACTGATGGTGGAGTCGCGGGGAGTCGAACCCCGGTCCGAAGGACGCTCATCAAAGACCTCTACAGCTTAGTCCCCATCTAGTAATCTAAGAGATTGATGGAAAC
>ONFU01000094.1 GCA_900317165.1 uncultured Erysipelotrichaceae bacterium | reverse complement strand
TTCCATGCACGACATCAACATGGCCTATGATTACGGCGACTATTTCGCCTTTATGAAAAAGGGAGAAATAATCAAACAGGGCGGAAAGGAGATTTTCGACGAAGAATCCCTTTCTTCCCTTTATGGAATAAAAGTCGCCAAGATAAATGGCGAAAAAACATATTTTGCTTATGGAGGAAAACAATGAAAACCAAAATCATCCTTTTCGTATTACTCTCTTCTGGGCTACTTGCTTCTTGCGGAGCACCCACCCTAATGGGTGAAACCGAAGTCACCGATATGGTTGGGAGAAAGGTTAAGGTCAATGCCGGGACCTACAATAAGGTCGTCTGCATCGGCGCCGGGGCCTTAAGGCTATATAGCTATATCGGGGAAGCTTCCAAACTCGCCGGGGTCGAGGATATCGATAACGAAAGCCTCTCCGAACGTCCAAAGATGTTCGACGGGGTCGCTAGGCCATATGTTTTGGCTAATGGGGATATTTTCAAAACTCTTCCTTCCTGCGGAGTTGGAGGACCAAATGCCCAAACCGCGGAAGGAGAAAAGATCCTCTCCTGCAAACCCGACATCGTCTTCCAAGTCATGAAGAAGGAAGAAAGGGCAGAGGCCTTAGTCAACTATTACGATACTTCCATTAAGGAAATTAGTAATAAGACAAAGGACATCACCGAGAAAAAGAAAGCCTATATCTGTGGCCTAGGAAACTGGGGGACCACCGATCAATTCATGACCTCTGGGGCCTATGAACCATTTAGGATCGCAAGCATCGAAAACGTCGCCAAGGATATCGCTTCTTCTGGGGTCGCAAAAATCGACGAAGAGAAATTCGCTTCTTTAGCAAAGGATATGGATACGATGATCTTCGATGCCGCGGCAGTTAAGAATATCCGCGGGAAGGGATTCGATTTCTCCTCCTGTAAAGCCTTCGAAACCGGTGAAGTCTATCTCCAGATGGCCTATAACGCCTATTACATTAACGTCGAAACGGCCTTGATGAATACCTATTTCTGCGCGAAATCCGTCTATCCTTCGCTTTTCGAGGATATCGATATGGAGAAAAAGGCCAACGAAATCACCAAGATGTTCAACGGCAAGGAACTCTATAACGAGATCAAAGCCAAACCCCAATCGTTCGGAGGGTATCAAAAGATAGCTGATCCAGCTGCCTTCTTCGCCTAAGAAAAAGTTAAAAAAGCGATGGTCGCCCATCGCTTTTTTGATACATGCTTCGCTTATTTTGCCTTATAGGAAGAATTGACGATCGGAGGGACAAGACCTGAAACGTCAACCCCATGATTGGCCATTTCGTTGACGGTTGAAGAGGAGATGAAGGAGGTTTCCTTATCCGCCATAAAGAAGACCATCTCGATTTCTGGGGCAATATACCTATTGGCCGCGGAAAGTTGGAATTCGAATTCGAAATCGGTGACCGCGCGAAGTCCCCTGATCATGAAGGAGGCGCCTTTTCTCCTGCAGTATTCGACGGTTAGGCCATCGTCGCTATCGACTTCGACGTTAGGGAAATCCTTCGCGACTTCCTTCATGAAGATAAGCCTTTCTTCCTTGCTGAACCTTCCTTTTTTGGCGGGATTTACCGCAAGAAGAAGAATAACCTTATCGAAGGCTTTGGAAGCCCTAGAGAGAATCGCAATATGCCCGTTGGTGATGGGGTCGAAGGACCCAGGATAAACCGCTATTTTCATGTGTTTTATTCCTTTCGCAGATATATTACCTTGGTATAACCGTATTTGTAATCCCTTCTAGAAGGGAAGGAAGATGCATCTAGAGGAAGTTCGCCTTCGTATTCGACGATGACTTTGGCTTGTTTTGTTAACATATCGTTTTCCAAAGCGAAATCGATGGCACGCTGGTAGATTTCCTTATTGGCGTAAGGAGGATCGAGAAGAAGCAAATCGAACTGCCTTTTCTCTTTAGCTAGGAGTTTCAAGGCCTCAAGGGCCTCCATTTGCAAAACGCGGCCATTTTCCTCCTTGAGTTTATCAAGGTTATCCTTAACCACTTTGGCGGCTACCTTATCAAGCTCGACGAAGACCGCTTCTTTGGCCCCTCTAGATAAAGCCTCGATACCTAACGCGCCTGAGCCCGCGAATAAATCGAGGACGATGGCGCCATTTAAATCTCCTAACGCGGAAAATATGGCACCCCTTACCATGTTTTTGGTTGGAAGGGTCGTCGATGAAGGCGGGGTTAAGAGAACCCTTGAACGGTATTTGCCCCCGATGACGTTAATCATTTGGACCCCTTTCCGCAGCGAGGCTTATCTCGATAAGGCGAAAGGATGATGTAATCGATTTCCGCATAAAGCTCCCTGACCGGACGATATTTGGCTTGGTATTCTTTGGATAATGGGTGCTCATCCAAGGCCTTTTTGGCTAGATAGGCTTCATGCTGGCTGGCCTTGGTTAGTTCTGAGGCTTCGCCGAAATGGTCCCTGTTGTAAGCGTAATCAACAACCTTCTCCTTGGCTTTCTCGGATAATTCCGCCACTTCTTCCGACTTCGAAAGGCGAGAATCGATCTCGTCAAGGGCAAGAAGACGGGGATCTTCTTTTATGGCGGCGGCTAGGGTAAGTAGGGTTTCTCGTAGAGCTTCTTCCATAATCAATGCAAATTTTAGCCTTTATTCACGTTTTATGCTATCCTATCGGCATGCTGAAAATCGTTAAAGACTCTTCCCCTTCCATCAGGCTTAAATGCGAGCCCGTTCCAATGCCCTTATCCCAAGAGGATAAAAAGACCCTCGACGAGATGCTTGAATACCTCAAACTATCCCAAGACGAGGAATATCGCAAAGCCCATCCTTCATGCCGTGAAGGCGTTGGACTGGCCGCGCCGCAAATCGGAATCCAGAAAAGGATGCTCGTCGTCTATTACCCGACGGGGGATGAGAAGAACCCGGTTGTCGAACATCAACTAGTCAACCCGAAGATTGTCGTCAACTCCATTAAGAAAGCCTATCTCTTAGCAGGGGAAGGATGCCTATCGGTCGACGCCGAGCATAGGGGATACGTATACCGTGACTTCAAAATCGTCGTCGAGGCCTATGAAGCCCTCATCGACAGTTATGTCAGAATCACCGCCAGAGGATACGACGCGATCGTCCTCCAGCATGAAATCGATCACCTCAATGGCGTTCTCTTCTACGATAGGATAGACAAAAAGGATCCTTTCAAGAAAATACCAGGCTCGGTTGAAATCTAAGGAAACGCCCCGATTGTTCGGGGTTTTCTTTTATCGTCAACCAAAAGAGGCATTTTCGTTCCCTTTCAAAGAAAGCACTTTCATCAATACTCGCTCTTCCTAGAGTCAAAAAACATTGGTATATTTTGGGCAGTGATCCGAACATAGAAACCTATGCGCTTTCTTTGGGCGGTTATTCGGAAAGGAGATTTTGCCATGTATAACACCCCCATTTCCATCTATGCCTTAGGAGGCTTAGGAGAAGTTGGCAAGAACACATACTGCTTTGAATCCGATCGCTCGATTATCCTCGTTGACGCCGGGGTCAAATTTCCTTCGGCCACCTTGCCTGGAGTCGATTATGTCATCCCTGATTACACCCATTTGAAGAACAATCGCGGAAAGATCAAAGCCCTTTTCATCACCCATGGTCATGAAGACCATATCGGCGGTATTCCTTTCCTTGTCCGCACTCTCGTCATACCCGTCATCTACGCTCCCCGTCTAGCCGCGGCCCTCATCCGTCATAAACTAGAGGATGCCAGGGTTAAGGAAACCGTTAAAATCGTCGAATACGATGAGAATTCCGAATTCAAGATCGCGGATGATTTCCTCGTCTCCTTCTTTCGCGTCACCCATTCCATCCCCGATTCTTTTGGCATCTGCATCGATACACCCAATGGGCGCATCATCGAAACCGGTGACTTCAAGGTTGATTTGACCCCCGTTGGTCCTAATTTCGAACTCGATAAATTAGCCCGTTTAGGCTCTGAAGGCGTCGATCTTCTCATGGCCGATTCCACAAACGCGGAACTTGAAGGCTATACCCCAAGCGAAACCGCGGTTAGGGCTGGCGTTGAGGAGATATTCGAAAAAGCGCCGGGACGTATCATCGTTTCGACCTTCTCCAGCAACATCAATCGTATCCAACAAGTCGTGGAAGTCGCTTTGGAACATAAGAGGAAAATCTGCATCCTTGGCCGTTCGATGAAAAACGTCATCGGCATCGCCAGGGATTATGGCTATATCAAGATCCCTGAAAGCGAACTCATCGAAGAGACGATGCTAAGGAGCTTCAAGAACACCGATATCTGCATCGTCTGCACCGGTAGCCAAGGCGAGCCGATGGCCGCGCTTTCCCGCATCGTCAGCGGCGATAACAAGA
>ONFU01000063.1 GCA_900317165.1 uncultured Erysipelotrichaceae bacterium | reverse complement strand
TTTCATTCTATACCATTGTAGTTGCTTTTATAACATAATCACGCAACTGCTAGTTGCAAAAAATAAAGGCTACCTCATAGGGCAGCAGTTCTATTTTTTTATAATTTGATTTGTGCAATTCAAGATAAGTCGGTCTGAGCAATTACAGTGATAGATTCTATCGCTCTTTTAGTCGTAGGCACACCACAGTCTCAACATGCCTTTCATAGGCAATCGGAACATAAAGCTCTAGGGGTTATCCCTAGAACAGGAACATAAGGGGAACTTAATAAGGCCTCGAACGGATGGGTTAAGCGTCCCCTTTTCGAGCTTGCTGATATCAGATTGATCGACGCCAGTACGTTCGGATAGTTCCTCCTGCGTCAGTTCCGCCTTAAGACGGGCTTTCTTCAAGCGATACCCAAAAACGATCTGCTCGGCGTCCGAAGGGGAAGCAACGGTCTCGCCGCAGTCATAAACCGTCTCTGCGTCTACGTCAATTTCGTCATTCCAGACAATACTGCCCCAGCCAAGAAGCCTTCCTTTGAGAAACAAGGCTCTATCTTGCAAGGCGGAAACCCAAGGATATTTGGCGAATAGTTTTTCCATGTCGTAGCGCTTCGTGATTCCATCATCGAAAAGAACCTCTATTACCGTCCCTTCTTTCAGATATAACTTAACAGCGTCTTGTTCCATAGAAACACCTCCATTACTTGATGGGCGGAAGTTTTTTGTAAACTCCGGTTTCCCACATATTTGCAAGTTCTTCTCGATGCAAAGAGATGAACTCCTGAACCAAAGCCGTCCCTTTGGACGGGAACTCGCCTTTTAGCAAAGAGCCGTCCGCAACAACGAAGGTCGCCTCATATTCGCCATAGATAGCATGGATGTGGGGTGGGTTGTGCTCTTCCTGGGTAAGGTGCATGAAGATAACAATTCCATAGAAGGCAGCAATCGTGGCCTAACGTCTTTCTCCTTTGCTGCTAAAATTTTAAGGGATATTTCCCATATTTGCAAAATATATGCCAGCTCTTTTAATGAAGATCTTCGATCGCAAGTCTACTTTCTCGAATCTTTCAAGCTTTCTGGCTCCTCCCCATCTTGATATCACATTTTGTGACATCATGATTGTTTTTAGTTCATCTTTGGTAATTCGGAACATAAAATCATCTGGAAACTTGTCAGCATTTCTTTTAACTTGCTTGTTTCATATCCATATAATTTTCATATCCATATAATTCAGCCAAATCAAAATCCAGCATTACCTTTTGCCAGCGAGAAAAAAGCGTTGCCTTATCTCTTGAAACGTAAGCGCTACCATACTAGACTATCAACTAGAGTTCGAGGGTTGGCCCTAAGGGAAAGCCCACATATAGCGGAAGACATTTGATCTCCGCAGAAAGTGAGAGTTTATGGGAAAACATAAACTATTTGTTGTCGCAGGCGCCGCGCTTTTAGGCGCCACTTTAAGTGCTTGTGGTGGCGGCGGAACTGCCGTCGCGCCAAAGGTTTCCTACATCATCGACGAGAACAATCCCGTCTACAAGGTCATCAAGCAGGCCGAAACCATGGAAGCCAAGGAACTCTACAAAAAGGCCATGGAAGAAATCAATGGCAAAGAGTTCACCGGTATCGGAAACTCCAGCCGCGGCAAAACCGCCAAAGAGTACTTCATCAACTATTTGAAGGGCCTCGACAAAGATGGCAACCCCTCTGAGGAAATCAAGAAGGCGTTCCCCTATGCCGATGAGAACTTCAACTGCACCATCAACTGGACGCAGCCCAAGGAGAACTCCATCTTCACGATGATCGACACAGATGTGAAATCCTCCAACCACGTCATCGCGATGACCCTCATTCAGGACGCGAACCAAATCGCCGCCAAAGAAATCAACACCGGCAATTTCTACAACTATATCCCGAAGGAGTGGCAGGGCGAAGAATCCAACAAAGAGCCATTTGCCTTGCAATCCCTGAACAAAATCTTCGAATTCAACAATTTGAACAAGAACAAAACCTTCAAGAATTGCTGGGATTTTGTACGCACAGGCGAAACCCCGATGTTCATGACCCCGCAGTCTGAACCGGTTGGCCGTAACTGGCTCATCATGCTCAGCCAAAAGAAGTACAGCGACATCCTCATGAACGCCGCCAAGGCTCTTGAAGGCGCCGAAAAAGAACGTATTGAGAAAGAAGCCAATAACCTCGCGGCCAAAGCGACCGAATTCAATCTCGATGCCCAATCGGGCAAATATGGCCTCGCCTTCGCGAAACTCTGGCTCAACCAATACGCGGCCCGCACCGATGATGGCCCGATCTGCAACGAACTCGTGACCACGGCTGCCGCTGGCTCCTCCGCCTGCATCGTCTACTCCAAGCTCCGCTCCATCACCGAGTCGGATGCCTCTTCGAAGAAGAACGTCACCGTAGCTGCCTATCAGGATGGCTATAAGGGCATTGGCGGATACATGTATAAGCATTATCTCCAGGTCCTCAAGACTTCTCCATATCCCTGGACCAGCTGCGCGTTCATCCACTTCATGACCTGCACCCATGACGGATTCGCCGCTTGGGGTAAGGATATCGGTGGCTATTGCTCCAACACGACTGCGGGCGTCAACCAGGATCACTCCAAAGACGGTGGCGAAGAATTCCCCGTCTTGAATGACAAAGGCTACGACTGGTGGGTCGGCACCGGCGAAGGCAAGGGCAACCTTGTCATCGAGGATGGCGCCTATTGCGCTTCCGTCGAATTGACGGTTGGCACCTGGCTCGACACCCTCAAATAAGTCGCCCCACAAAACGTTTTTATACTAGGCCGTAAGGGGCGCACCCTTGCGGCCTTATCCTGTAATCAAGGAGGTCATTATGACGAAATCTCCTGCCAACTCTCCCCACGCTCCCGGCCGTTTTTCTAAAGTGCTAACGTCGGTGACGACGTGGTTGAATCGCCCGGAGAATACCATTCTTCTCGTTTTGGGAATCATTCTTTCTTTTGCGGTCCTCTATCCTTTATGGTCTGTCGTTCAGAATTCCTTGACCATCCATGCGGGCAAGGAACAAATGATCGCTAGCTCCCTAGGTTACAGCCTCAATGGCTTACAAGGCGCCAACTGGGCTTATTTGTTATCCGGCCCATATGGTCAAAAATACCTTTGGGAACCGTTAGGCAATTCGTTGCTTCTAGCGACATTGAGTTGCGTTTTTGCGCTGATTTTTGGTGGTGTTGCAGCTTTTTTGGTCACGCGTACCAATATGCCGTGCAAGAAATGGATTTCGACCGTCTTCATCTTTCCCTACATCATGCCTCAATGGACCCTCGCCTTGGTTTGGAAGAACCTCTTCTGGTCGGCGAAGGTCACCGGGGGTGCGGATGGCTTGCTCGCTTTTATCAGCAACGGGGCCATCGCCATGCCCGAATGGTGGTGCCGAGGGTTATTCCCCTGCGCCATGGTACTAGGCATGCACTATGCTGCCTTTGCCTATATTCTCATCGGTGGCATCTTCAAGAATATGGACGCTTCTTTGGAAGAGGCGGCCACCATTCTCAATACCCCGAAGTGGAAAATCATTTTCCGTATCACGATCCCGATGATCATCCCCGCCATTTTATCGACCATCCTGCTCGTCTTCTCTAGCGCCGTGGGTTCTTATCCGGTCGTCCACTATATCGGCGGTAAGAACTTCTCGGTTTTGGCGACATCGTATATTGAATTACGCGCCATTACGGGCGATGGCTACGCCGCGATTATTGGTATTGTCATGCTCATCATTGGCTTCCTCATCCTCATCGTGAACCAAATCACGATGCATTCGAGGAAACAATTCATCACCGTCTCCGGTAAGTCTGCCCAAGCCACCAAAATCAACCTTGGAAAGGTGTTTAAGTGGGTGTGCGCGGTCGTCTTAATCCTCGCGACTTTGTTGACGTCATTATTACCGATTCTCTCATTTACATTGGAGACCTTTGTGGATAATCCTGGCGATTATTCCTCCTTCACGACCAAGTGGTGGGTCTACCATGAAAACGGCGAAGTTGGTATGTATGGCAACTATGGCGTCTTCTATAACGCCTCTCTTTGGACTTCGTTCCGCAATCAGGCCATCGTCGCCATTAGCTGCGCCCTCATCGCGGGCTCCATCGGCTTCTTGGCCGGCTATGCCGTCAGCCGAAAACGCAAAAGCAAATTCGCTTCCTATGTGAACGGCATGTCTTTCTTCCCATACCTGATTCCGGCGGTTGCTTTCTCCGTCGCTTATTACGCCTTTGGTCTACAAGTAGGCCTTGGCGGCTTCGTCGGCGCGATGGTGCTGATGATTCTGTGCGGTTCGGTAAAATATATCCCGTTCTCCTCCCGTTCGTCTTTGTCGGCCATGATGCAGCTTTCTCCAGAAATCGAAGAGGCTGCGGTCATCCAAGGCGCCCCATGGTGGAAGAGGATGGGCCGCATTGTCATCCCCATTCAAAAATCGGCGATTATCTCCGGTTATTTGTTACCCTTTATCACGGGTATGCGCGAGCTGAACCTCTTCATGTTCCTCGTTTCCAATAACGACCAACTCGCGACTACTTCGCTGGCTTATTACGATGAGATGGGCCTCACGCCTTTCTCCTCGGCGGTCAACCTCATCATCATCTTGTTCGTGCTCGCCGCGAACCTACTCGTCAATCTATTAACCGGTGCCTCCATCGATTCCGGCATCGGAGGAGGTAAGAAAAATGCCTAAAATCATTCTCGAACATGTCAATAAGAAGTGGGGCAATTACTATGGCGTCGACGAACTCAACCTCGAAATCGCCGATAATGCCTTCGTCACGTTGCTAGGGCCTTCGGGCTGCGGCAAGACGACGACGCTTCGCATGATCGCGGGTTTAGAGACACCCACTAGCGGCCGCATCACCATCGGTGACACCGTCGTTTTCGATTCAGAGGCAGGCATCAACGTTCCCGCTTCCAAGCGCAATGTCGGCTTCCTGTTCCAAAACTATGCTCTTTGGCCGAACATGACCGTCTATCAAAACATCGTCTTTGGCTTGAAGAACGTCAAGGAGGAGATGGAAGTCTATGAATGGTCACTCGTGCGCCTTAACGACTATATCCGCATCCTTAGCAAGCCCGACAAAATCGTCTCGCTGATCAATGACTCCAAGGACAAAGACGGCAACATCAAGATGGACTCCGCAATCTTAAAGATCACCGATTTCTTTGAGGTCTCTTATCCAACCGCGAAGAAGATCTTCAAACTTGGACTTCAAAAAGACGGCGCAAATCGCGAACAAATCGCGGAAGCGGAGACGAACAAGGCCAATGCCGAAATGGATGCCATCCGCAGCAAATACGCTGCAAAAGGCATCAATCTTGACGAGAAATTCCGTATTCTTGGCAACGATGGTAAGCCTTTGGTCAAGATGCGTAAACTCTCCCCGGAGGAGATCGACCTCAAACTTCGCGCCTCTGCACGCACCTTGAAAATCGGCCAGTTTATGGACCGTTACCCCGCCGAGCTTTCCGGTGGCCAGCAGCAGCGCGTCGCCATCGCGCGTACCCTCGCCCCGGGGCCAAAAGTCCTCTTCATGGACGAGCCGCTAAGTAACCTCGACGCGAAGCTGCGCCTTGAGATGCGCTCCGAATTAAAGAGGCTGCACATGGAAACCGGCGCTACCTTCGTTTACGTCACCCACGACCAGCTCGAGGCCATGACGCTCGCGACCAAGGTCTGCTTGATGGATAACGCGGTCTTACAACAATACGATCCGCCACTAGAAATCTATCACCGGCCGACCAATCTCTTTACCGCGGACTTTATCGGCACGCCATCGGTCAACCTGGTGGAAGTGAAGGGAAAAGCCAATGCGAAAGGCCAATTCGAATTCGAGATGCTCGGCGGCCATAAAGCGGTCTTCACGCCGCGGGAGGCAACCTTCGACCTCGCGAAAAAGCGCGCAGAACTCGCTGCCACCGCCCGCGTTCCAACCGCGGACAAATCCAACAAGGATGTGCCCTTCCCGTATAAAATTCCGCTCATCCAACAACCTGTCGACGTCGTGGATAATCCTATCATCGAGGATGATGATTTTGTCCTCGGCATCCGCTCGGAATACATCACCATCAATGAAGACGGCAAACTCAATGCTCAAGTCTATTCGGCCATGCCTACCGGCAAAGAAACGACGATCCGCCTTGAAGTGGGCAACTTCTTGCTGACCGGCGACGTCTTCGGCGCGATTGACTACCCCATCGGCACCCAGGTTAAACTGGGATTCTCCGGACACCACATCATGCTTTTCGACCGCAAGACCCAAAGGCTCTTGACTCTCGGCGCATTGGAGATTCTGGAATAACAAAAAAAGCATTCATTGGGCTGGCAACGCTGGCCCAATGGAGAGCCTCATGAAGCCTGGAGCGGATTCGACTTCCTCGGATGCCGCTCTTTTATTATACGAACTGCTAAAGGCTACCATAAGAGACGGTCCTT
>ONFU01000096.1 GCA_900317165.1 uncultured Erysipelotrichaceae bacterium | reverse complement strand
AGGCCATCGATATTTTGCGTGATGATCGCCAAATGTTTATCGGGATGCTCTTTTTCGAATCGAGCAAGAGCGAGATGGGCGAGATTGGGCTTAGCGTCTTTATTCACCATCGTGCTCCAATAGAAATCGTAGAAATTTTCGGTGTTCTCATAAAAATAATGATGGGAAAGCATCTCTTCATAGGGGACACCATATTTGCTTTTGATGTGGTAAAGCCCGGCTTCTGAACGAAAATCAGGAATGCCCGAAGCGGTGGAGACTCCGGCTCCACCTAAAAATACGACATTTCCTCCTTCGAGGATTTCCTTATGGATTTTTGCGTAATCAATATCACTCATAGCGAGTTAATTATAAGACATTTTTAGCAAATAAGCTTATAAAGCTTCTCTGGCTTTATCTAAAGGCATCAATTCGAACGTAAGGGCATCGACTCTCCCCTTAATCAAGGAGATATGTTCTTCTTTGTTAATCGTCCAGGTGTTGACCAATCCGCCTTTTTTACGATATTTCTCGATTTTCTTGTTTGGAAGCATCTTCACGTCGATATCAAGATAATCAAATAAAGGAAGGGTCTTTAACCAGAATGGGTGCTCCAAACAAACAAGCAGCCCCCTTGTATATTGGGACTTTTTCGCTTTTAAAAGCGCGAGGGGATTGAAGGAAATCAAGGTAATGGCCTTCTTATTTTTAATGTTTTCCAACGTTTTCAAGACAACCTTTACCAATTCTTTTTGATTGCCATCGTCCACCTTGAGTTCAACGACTTGAGGAACCCTCTCACCGTTTAAAGAAAGGGCTTCTTCTAAAGTGGGGACCTCTTGCCCATCAAGAAGACGATAAGACTCTTTAATTTCCTTAAGTGAAAGGTCAGGGATATACCCCTCTTTCCCACAAACCCTTTTTAAATTGGCATCATGGCAGATGATTGGATGCCCATCCTTCGATAAATGGACATCGCACTCGAATGGGATTCCTAATTCAATCGCTTTTTCGAAAGCCTTCAAGCTGTTTTCGCTTATCGATTCATCATGGAGCCCGCGGTGGGCGATTGGGCCGAGTAACCTTGGATCAAAATCTTCTCTTTTCGCTTTGGCCATAATACCTCCAATTCTACCACCGTTTTAACTCATTTATCGAAAAACGGTAGTTACTTTGGTGTTCAAATAGAATGCTGAATCCGTCCTATTTATCAATAGTCTACCACTTAATATTTGGAATTGCTTCCTTCTTCCTTGGGGTGAGCGCTTCTTGGGTATATTCATATGCCCTTTGTTTTGGATTAAAATAATCCAGCCTAAAAAAAGGAGAACAAAGCCATGGCAGACGAAGAGAAGAACGAAGAAACGAAGGAAAACGAAAACGAAGGAAAAAAGAAAAGAAAGCATCACCCCGTACTTATCACGCTTCTAGTCCTTTTCCTTGTTTTGATCGTCACCCCACTAGCCTTAATCTATGGATTCTTCTTTGACCCCGTTAGGCACGAGGACAAAGGAATCGAGAAGACCTTTAACGAAGTTATGGAAACCTCCTTATATAGCTCGCTTAGAACGGTCAAAGACGACGGAAAGATGAAAATCGATATCACCCAAGACGATTTAAACGCCGTTTTCAAAAAGGCCTACAACATGATGGATCCTGCCGCCAAGTCCTTTATTGACGGCGTCTATGTCGATATCGATAACAACAACTACACCTTCTATATTGATGCGAAGGCGCCTTTGTTCATGACCCGCTTAGTCATAAGAACCTCCCTTACGGACGAACCAAATGTGGAAGAACCCCAAAAAGGAAGATTTATTTTCAAGATCGAGGAAATCAGACTTGGGCGCTTGAACTCCGTCGCTTCCATCGCTAAATCTGTGGCTGGCAGTTCTACTGCTGAAATTGAAGCCCAACTAGCCAAAAACGGTCTTCACATCACCGTTGATTTAGCCAATAACTCCCTCATCTACACAAGGGAAAACCTTCAAAAAGATATAACCGCCTTCCTCGGCGCCCAGCAAAACGTCATGACCGCGGTTACCGAACAATTTGTGGCGGATGAGCTTTTGACAATTGGTTCAGAAGACCCTCATTCCCTTGGGTTTGTCGGTAATTTGAAGCCATTCAACACCAATGGCGCCTATGTCGATCCAAACAATGACATAGGATTGGATATGACTTCTTATGGAGCGAAGATGAGTACCCTTTTCAAGGGAGGTATCAACATCACTAATCATGAAAACGAGGTTTTCCGTTATCTTCTCCACGGATATGACGATATGACTAATGAAACCAAAACATTTATCGATGGTCTTGATCTCTCCTCAATCGGAATCAACAACGTGTCCGCGTATGAGGGCGACCCAAAACTACAGGGAAATCCAAACCTATCCGATACCGTGGAAGCCCAAATCAATCCAGCCGAAATAGTCGCTAATGGCAAGATAGCCGATTTGAAAGAAAGTGACATAAACGCCTTCTTGGCAACGTCGAAAGCTATCGGAAACGGTCTTATCCTTAAAGATAAGAACAACGAGTCCATCTTTGTCGTAGTTGATAACATCAACTGCAACATCCTCGACAATTTGCTCTACGTCATAGTCGGGATCAACATCAACGGCTACGAAACCAGGATAATCCTCGACGGCCAATTCAAATCCATCGAAGGATATGTCATGAATTTGGAACTAAGGGGCATTTATTACGGAATGAAACAAATCCAGCCTGAGCTCAAACAGATTCTTGATGGATATCTAACTTCTACTTTCCAAGAGCAGAACATGATCGGCTATAGCCTAGCCAATAGCACCATGAGACTAGATTTCTCCAGTGCAATTGAAGGCTCTGGCCAAAGTGCATTAATCGAAAGCTTAGGCGGAGCCGATGCCTCGCTTTTAGGCAACTCGTTGACCGACGCAAACGCCAGAATCGCCTTAACCGTCAAAGAATAAGCGAGACATACATCAGTTTTCACTTTTTATACGTTATTTTTGCTTCGAATAATTCCTTTTGCTTTTTCCTTAGAAGGAAATTAGAATATAAGCAACGAGGGTCTTTAAGATACATTCGACTGACTTTACTCTATGGAAGCATTAGCTGATTTCTTCTTAAAAAACTTCTTTCTCATCTGCCTTGCCCTTGGCGTTATTTTTATGGTCCTTCGCAATTATCGTGCGAAACGTATCGTTGTTTTAATGCCAATCCTGGTCGTTAGCTCTGCTTTGTTGCTTTCTGTCATCTATGCAATTGAGAAAGCCTGCCAAACCAACCCCGACTTTTTGTTCGCCGCAACATTATGCTGCGCTTTAGGATTTATCATCCGTCCATTGATTCTCTACTTCTTCATGCGAATCACCATCACTGAGAAGATTGTTTTAAGGATTGCGGTTGGACTGATCATCCTTAACGCAATCGTATATTGCTTAGGCCTATTTATCTTTGCCCCGGACCTAACCCAAGCAATCTTCTATTATTCCATCGAAGGCAATACATTAAAATTCAATCGCGGGCCATTGTTCTATTTTGCTTATTTCGTCGTCGGCGTGATGATGGTTTATTTCGTTATCTATTCCATCGTCTCTTTAAAAGGGAGACATCGTTACGATGCTCTTGCGAGCCTTATCTGCACGGGCTTCATTGGCATCGCCGTTATTCTTGAGACCTTCCTCGTCGCCGATTATCTATTGAATACTACGATTGCAATCGCTTGCTTGTTCTATGTCGTCCACCTTTATCAGCAAGC